>NZ_JBEAID010000019.1:0-148573 GCF_040064585.1 Klebsiella sp. CN_Kp113
CCCCCCCCCCCCCCCCCCCCCCCCCCCCCCCCCCCCCCCCCCCCCCCCCCCCCCGGGCGGTGGCCGCGGGGGGGTTTAGCACACTCTATCTGAACGGTGGTGACTATACGCACCCGATTTTTCCCAATCCGCACCGTATTTATCAGTTTTTTGCCGCCCAGCGGCTGGCGGATTTGATTCTGACTATCCGACGTGAGCCTGTAACACAGAATGATGTGATTAACATAGTGGCCCACAGTCAGGGTACGATCATCACCATGCTGGCGAATATGCTGGTCAAACAGGCAGGATACAGTCCGGCCAACTGCGTGATTCTGAACCACTCGCCGTATTCGCTGGAAAGCCGGCTGATGGAAAATGCTCAGTCTGGCCACCACCAGACCAGCGAGGCCCGGCAGCAGACGTTCAAAAATTTCTGCGCCGTGATGGCGGAACAGTACAAAGGCGGCGAGCTTTCCGGTGATGACATTGAGGTACTGGAGGGGAGTTGTACGCTGCGCAGGCCGGAAGAGAATCCGCTGCGTAAAGACAAGAGGTATCGGCGTAACAACAACGGCAAGGTGTATAACTATTTTTGTCCGAACGACGGAACGGTTTCGCTGAGGAATATTCAGGGTTTTGGCTGGCGGGGAATTCCGCAGAATATTGCCGGGAATATCCCTAATTTATACCAGAGGGTGTTTTATCAGCACGGCAGGGTGGGTGATCCACCAGATAGCAAACCATTTAAGATGCCTTCACCGGGTAAGGGCGACTTTACATACGGCGTTACCACGAATGCCAGTTATACCGCGAGCGATGTGATAATTAACGGTGAAGAGCTGCCAGACCCCTTCATTTTTAAGTTACAGGGGGAAGATAATCACCCGGATGACGACCCGAAAACCTGTGACATACCGTATGAATCGTATATTGACCCTGCCAGCCCGGACGCGTATATCTCCTACTCGGCAAAAGCGTATGCCATCAGCAGAACGGAAATGGTAGTGTTCCCGATGCATAAAGATTATTACCCGGGCATGAAGCCTGGGCACTCGTTAACGCCGGATGAAATAAAGCAACTGAGTGATGAGAAAGGTTATACGGTTGTACAGGGAAATGTGAGAGGGATGGGGGATTTCAGAAACCTGATGCTGGTCCGGGTGCGTTCACGCGAAGATCTTGAAAAGGAGTGGCAAAGATCAGATCCGGTGGGTTACAGCCAGCACTCCTCTATCGTGATGAGTGAGTTTGCACCTGCTCAGGCGATGGCATTTGACCTGGCGATAGGGCAGTGCAAGGCGTTTGATTACAAAGCGGGAGAATTCTGGGAAGCCCTGCTGCACCGCGCTGACTGGCGGGATGTGCATAATGGAAACCCGCAGGCGAGAGAGTATTACCGGACCGGGAGACTGGATACTGCTCTCACAAAGGATTTTATGAATAAACCTGATGAAGTTGTTCCTTCGTTAAAAGAGTGTGGGGTGGTGAATAAATATATGAACGCCACAACGATAATTCCTTCTCAGGGGTATCTGGCGAAAGACTATAAAGAAATACCAAATACGCAATGGGACAGGCCGGACACGCTGACGGACCGTGAGCTGGGTATAACGAAAGGGAACTGATATGAATTTCACTCAGATGACAGGCAGTGTGTTAGCGGCAATGCTGGTGGTCAGCGGATGCGGTGCCAAAGAACCACCTATGCAGGTGGTTTACCGCTTTGACGACCATCGTTATCTGGAACTCAAAGGCTGGAACTGTGAGGGAGAACTCTGGTACACGGATACGCAAAGAGGTATTCATTCACAGCTATATTTCCAGTTTTTTCGGATATTCACCAAAAAATTTGTGCACCCTTCGGAACGCTATCTTGTTATCCCAAATTGGGACCCAGGGGCTTTCAGAGTATCTAAGGATTACGGAAAAACCTGGACCACGGCGACATATTCTCCCGGAGAAAACGAACCGAATGGTGACTCATCACCGCCGAGAGACGACATTCTTTCCTTCACAGTCGTAAATGACCAGGGATTTTTGCAGACGAAGCACCGGTTGTATATGTCGTCAAAGCCGTTTGATGATCCGCGCATTCTTCCCGGTGGTCCGGGGATTACCTACACTCTTGATGACGGAACGGTACAGAGAATTGAACCACAATATCCGGGAAAGGCCTGGGGGCTGGATTATATTACCAAACAAGCGCTTGTAAATGACACGGCCAAATATAAAACCAATTATCAGGATCTTCCCGATAAAGTACCGGAAGTGAAAAATTACCAGGGCTGGGATCATATGCGGTGTGATATGGATGCCGGAAAATAACGTAGTGGCCCCCAGTCAGGGCACCATCAGGGGTATCTGGCGAAAGACTATAAAGAAATACCAAATACGCAATGGGACAGGCCGGACACGCTGACGGACCGTGAGCTGGGTATAACGAAAGGGAACTGATATGAATTTCACTCAGATGACAGGCAGTGTGTTAGCGGCAATGCTGGTGGTCAGCGGATGCGGTGCCAAAGAACCACCTATGCAGGTGGTTTACCGCTTTGACGACCATCGTTATCTGGAACTCAAAGGCTGGAACTGTGAGGGAGAACTCTGGTACACGGATACGCAAAGAGGTATTCATTCACAGCTATATTTCCAGTTTTTTCGGATATTCACCAAAAAATTTGTGCACCCTTCGGAACGCTATCTTGTTATCCCAAATTGGGACCCAGGGGCTTTCAGAGTATCTAAGGATTACGGAAAAACCTGGACCACGGCGACATATTCTCCCGGAGAAAACGAACCGAATGGTGACTCATCACCGCCGAGAGACGACATTCTTTCCTTCACAGTCGTAAATGACCAGGGCTTTTTGCAGACGAAGCACCGGTTGTATATGTCGTCAAAACCGTTTGATGATCCGCGCATTCTTCCCGGTGGTCCGGGGATTACCTACACCCTTGATGACGGAACGGTACAGAGAATTGATCCGCAATATCCAGGCTGGGCCTGGGGAGGGGTGTATTTCACCAAAGAAGGGTTAGACGGCAAGGTTGTGCGCCATGAAGCTAACTATCAGGATCTTCCCGACGAAGTACCGGAAGTGAAAAATTACCAGGGCTGGGATCATATGCGGTGCGATATGGATGTGGGGAAATAAGGAACAGATATATAATGAGAGGTATTATTCGTCTTAACGATCCGCTGGTGAGTGGCGGTCATGTATCTACCGCCTCCGGTGTCGAGTTTATGGGTATTAAGGTTGCATTAAAAGGCGATCTGGTTATCTGCCCCGAACATAAAGGGACATTTATCATTGCTGAATGCCATCCATCCTGGACAATGCTTGGGCGTGGTGTGGTGGTTGACGGTTGTAAGGCTGAGTGCGGTTGTACAATAAAAACAACGTTACCAAATGCGGGGGGCGTCTGATGCAATGGTGGTTGTATGAAAAACAGAAAGAGGCGGAAAACCCTGGTATTTCATTATGGCTCCTCATTTTCACTTATGTAGTCGTCATTACATTTTGTTTATTCATTCGTGCAACAACATGGCCGAATAATAAGCATATTGACGCTCTTTTTTTTCTTCCGGCGTTGGCGCTCCCTTTTTTAATTATTACTGCACTGATGTGCTTTGTTAATATTTTTAAAAGCGCACTTGTTCATTATGCTGAAATGCGTAAGTTTATCGCGTTATCACAGGAATACCATTTAAAACAATATGCCCGGAAAAATGTAATTATTGCCGGATGGTCTGTGATCACTCCACTGGAACAACCTGCATTGAATCTGTTGAAGCTGGAAGGTGAATTCCCGCTGGCCCCGAAAAATCCGTTAAAAATCAGGCAGGAACAGGGGTTTGATTATACTCGTATCGAACAGATATTTGGTGAATTAATTGGGCCATTGGCAACCAAACTAAAAAATCATAACTATCGTGGTTTTAAGACGACGTTATGGGTACGGGGAGGGGATGAGTATTGTTGTGATGAATTACAGCGAATGTTAGGGCAATTTGACATTAATCACAACAGTGACTGCCAGATAGAATATCTGTCAGAATGTCCTGATTATTCCCTTATAAATACATGGATTAAACAGTCGGAGACCTCCCGGGTAAATCGCCTGATATTTATCATTGATATATATGGTGATGATAGCGATTCAAAAAGTATGGAAAGTGCGTGTGCACTTTTACTCACAAACCGTTATGTCAAAATCGAAAGTGAAAAACCAGTTTACCTCTATCAGCCTATGGCGGGAGTAAATGATATTGAGGCTAAAGTCCCTGTGTATCTGCAAACAGCACCGGTAGTTTCACCAAAAACGCTCTGGTACACAGGGTTGTCCCGGGCTGAGAAATATCCGCTGTTGAAAGCGCTTGATGAGCAGAAACAGGCTCCTGAACGACTGGATATTGAGGCATCACTGGGTGAAAGAAGCGCCGGATACCGGTGGCTTGCACTCGCACTGGCTGCTGACGCGGTAAAATATGCGCAGGGTGGGCAACTTGTTGCTGTGTCAGAAAATAATCAGTTTAGCATCGCGGCATTGTCGTCCAGACAACCTCCTGAACCAGATGATTTTAAAGGATTTGAACACACCCAACCTTGGCTTTTTGGGGGAATGTCCGGAATCCTTCTGATGCTTTCTTTTTGGGTGTACCAGTTTAGTTTTTTTGATTCGAAGAACCCATTTTCCTTATGGGGATTTATTGCCGGTAGTTTTACCCCACTCATTGTGGGGGGCGTTATTGGCATATTTGCAACCTGGTATAGCAGTAAAAATGCCTGTGCAGATATGGGCTGGTAATTATGAGCGGCATTCAGGATATCCTGCATACCCGCCACGCTATGCGCTGAGAGGACTGTGTCTTCACCCTGGCACAGGCGTATCCGCGTCGCGAGCAGGTGATGCAATACGGCGAGGAGGACCTGCGCTTTATCACCCGCCTGCTGGGTGAGGTCGGTATCTGGTTCCGCTTCGCCGCCGACACCTGGCTGAACATTGACGTGGTGGAGTTTTGCGATGACCAGCGGTACGGCGCAGGCACCGGGCCAGGGTCATCACTTGGAGTACGTACGGAAATTGTTGGCCTTACGCTGGGGTGAGTAATGGCAGCCGTGCTTCTGGTCGCGGCATTTTATATTTCCAGGAAACAGACCAATGAGCTGCAGCAATGGCTGGAGAAAACGATGTGGGGAGTAACGCCAGAAGGACTTCCCCCTGAACCTCATCAGACGCTTCAAATTGAAATGCAGAGTCTGAACGATATTACGCAGGTAGGATAAAAATTGGATTATGATGGGTTAATGATTAAATATAAGTACCGGGCCTCACCTGTACTGACAGAAGATGAACTCGCTAATCAATTACATCAGAATGAAAAAGTAGACCTGGGTGACAAGAAAGTCATGGATGATGCGGCGGTGATTCATCTCAGCTCGGGTTATATGGAGGTGGTGGATAAGTGGTATGCGGTAAAAGGATTTTTAACCGTACCGTCACTGGCATTACTTGTGCTTTTTGCCTCAGGTGTAATTTATATACCCTATAATATGTTTGTTCATTTTTTTTTGCAGCAGGATTATGACGGATGGTTTTATACCATCGGTTTTATTGCTCTTTTTGTGTCAATTCTGGTCTTTTTATTCTGTTATTTAATGCTCAGAGTTGAATGTTTCCGCTGGACGCATTATCCCGTCCGATTTGACAGGAAAAACAGACTGGTGCATGTATTCAGCGTGGACGGGGAGGTTTACAGCGCCCCTTGGGAAGATATCTTTTTCACCACCGGCGATTGCGTGACTTATAAATTAACGAAGCGGAAGAATTACGATATTCGCGGACATGTGCTGGCGGAGGATCGCAAAACGGTGCTGAAAACGTTCACGCTGTCGGTTTCTGCCCTGCGGCGTGAAGACCTGTACCGCAACTGGGAATTTGTGCGCCGCTATATGGAGGAAGGGCCGGAAGCGGTCGCCGGCGTGCTGAAACTGATGCCGCCTGTGGAGGGACGCCGGGAAGGGATATTTTTTGGCTACTGGTATCTGATGTTCAGCGCCACCTACGGGGCGCCGTTTTTTGTGGTGCCCTTTCTGATGGCGCTGTATCTGACGGCCTGGCCGTTCCGGGTCTTTGCGATGTACACCTGCCGGATCCCGCGCTGGAGTGAGGAAGTCGAGGCCAGTTGCGTGATTGCGCCGGACGATCCCTGGGATATCAGTGCCGCGCAGAATCCCCGTTCACTCTGGCGCTGGATGCTGGGAATGGACAAGTCGCACAGCATGGTGGATAAAAAACGCGCCATGATGGCTGTGACAAAAGTCTCAGACGCTTCAGAGTGAAATGCAGATTCTGAAAGACATTATGCGGGCAGGATAAAAAATGGATTATGATGGGTTAATGATTAAATACAAGTACCGGGCCTCACCTGTACTGACTGAAGATGAACGGGCTAATCAATTATATCAGAATGAAAAAATAGACCTGGGTGACAAGAAAATCATGGATGATGCGGCGGTGATTCATCTCAGCTCAGGTTATATAGAGGTGGTGGATAAGTGGTATGCGATAAAAGGATTTTTAACCGTACCGTCACTGGCATTACTTGTGCTTTTTGCCGCAGGTGTAATTTATATACCCTGTAATATGTTTGTTCATTTTTTTTTGCAGCAGGATTATGACGGATGGTTTTATACCATCGGTTTTATTGCTCTTTTTGTGTCAATTCTGGCCTCTTTGTTCTGTTATTTAATGCTCAGAGTTGAATGTTTTCGCTGGACGCATTATCCGGTCAGGTTTGACAGGAAAAACAGACTGGTGCATGTATTCAGCGTGGACGGGGAGGTTTACAGTGCCCCCTGGGAAGACATTTTCTTTACGACTGGATGTTATACAAAAACAAGATTTAAGCGGAAGAATTACGATATTCGCGGACATGTGCTGGCGGAAGATCGCAAAACGGTGCTGAAAACGTTCACGCTGTCGGTTTCCGCTCCGCGGCGTGAAGACCTGTACCGCAACTGGGAATTTGTGCGCCGCTATATGGCAGAAGGGCCGGAGGCGGTTGCCGGCGTGCTGAAACTGATGCCGCCGGTGGAGGTATGCCGGGAAGGAATATTTTTTGGCTACTGGTATCTGATGTTCAGCGCCACCTACGGGGCGCCGTTTTTTGTGGTGCCCTTTCTGATGGCGCTGTATCTGACGGCCTGGCCGTTCCGGATATTTGCGATGTACACCTGCCGGATCCCGCGCTGGAGTGAGGAAGTCGAGGCCAGCTGTGTGATTGCGCCGGACGATCCCTGGGATATCAGTGCCGCGCAGAATCCCCGTTCACTCTGGCGCTGGATGCTGGGAATGGACAAGTCGCACAGCATGGTGGATAAAAAACGCGCCATGATGGAGGTGAAGAAATGAAAGGCATCGTTCGTATTGGCGATAAAACAACGCATGGTGGTCAGGTGCTGTCCGGTTCCGGGACCATGAAATTTCAGGGGGTGGGTGTGGCGCGTTTAGGCGATGCGGTAAGTTGTCCCATAGAAGGGCATAGTCCATCATATATAGCGGAAGGCCACCCTACTATGAAAGATAATGGCGTACCCGTTGCATTTCATAATTATAAATGTACTTGCTGTTGCACATTAATTACCTCACTAAGCTGCGCTACAACGAGTAAATAATGCCTGTTGATCTCTCTGTGATTCCTCCCGCAACTAAGCAGAAATTACCTCCGTCCGTAAAACGATGGTCGGTTGTTCTGCTTGTCTTCATTGTTTGTGGTGGGCTTTTTACCTCATTGTGGTGGCCTTCACATAGCATAGTACGAGGGGGATTATTCTGGAACTGTTTTATCAGCTTACCATTTATAATATGGTTGTTTATATTTGGTGTTCGCTGGCTATGTTATTTGACATCTGTATGGTTCTCTGATGGCTGGAATCATGAACGGGAAAAAGATATTGAGAATGAAATTCAGCGTGGGCAGCGTTATCTGACGCTGGAAGCTGTATGTACGCATTTACCACACGTTGTAACGTCTGGTGTCATGACGGACCAATTTATAATACCCGGGGGAGTTGAGTTACCCACAGTGGTGGATGAAGTCACGCAAATAGTGAGCTATCAAACCCGTTTTGGCGATGCCAGGTTGCCTCTATCAATCAGAATAGTCAGGGAGCTAACCTTACTTCTTGAGGACGTAACGTTACAGACAGCGTTAATGAAGTGTAAGGCTTCAAAACGGTTGACTGTGGTTTTACAGCTCGATAGTGATATTGCATTAGCGTTAGATACTATTTCAGATATTCAGGAGGAAATTAAATTACATGTGCCTGAGCATGCGCAAGTTTTGTTTTCCTCCCAATTTTGATTGACCGATATTGATAATTGGCTGGATAAACATCGAACTATAGAAACTCTATTGATTTTGTCAATGAAATTAAAAACAAAATTACGTAATGGAGAAGGGGAAGCTGCAGTGGCATTGCTTTTAAACGCCACACAAGCCGATTCACAACTGAAAAATTATATAGCTCATATTCACAGGCCGGAAAAAACAACTCATGCAGGACTAAATGCATCAGTGATGCAGTCATTGTTATGGGGGAAGAGCAATCTCGAAAATATCGAATATCTCTGGTTAGCAGGAATGGGGGCGAAAAATAAAGAGAAAACACAGGTTGCTAATAATCTCGGTTTGCCATTGAATGATACAAAGGCGAAGTTGATCGATATTGACATGAAGAGTGGTTTTACGGGGAGTGTATCGCCGTGGCTTGCTATTGCTTTGGCTTCTGGTAATCACAGATATTCCTCACCGCAGCTGATTGTCAGTATGTCTGAACATGATGATTTCTTGTGGTCGTTGGTCGTCAGGCCTCAAGCACAGTTGTAGCTTCGAATTTATTATCCTCGTGTTATTTAAGTTGTAAGTCATTGCTGATGTTTCTCTATCCAGTTATTTTATGTCGGGAGAAAAGGTGAAACGTATTTTACAGGGAATAAAAAACGCAACATTTCAGTTGTGGTTTATCTTGTTTGTTCTTTTATGCTTGGGAATTGCAGCATGCCTTATCCTCAGGAGTGAACCGACTATACTGGGGATTTCTCCAGACTCTATCTGGTTTGAGCGGCTATTTATATTAGCTCTGGTACTAACGGGTGGATTACTGCTCTTTATTATCATTTTTTTTATTACGACATATTTGTTTGGTAAAAACGCTTACCGCCAGGCTAAATTCCTCTCATCTGGAAATAAAACCGATTTTATACAGCATCGAAGTGAGGCAGAATCCTCGACCGTTGCCAGCATTCGGCATTTGAAAGCCCACCTCCGCCGTCGCTACAACCTTTTCTGGCGCAGTCAGGTCCGCCTGCTGCTGGTCTGTGGCGAACCCGAACACATCGCCGCCATCGCCCCCGGTCTGGCGGAAAAACAGTGGCTCGAAGGCCGCCGCACGGTGCTGATTTATGGCGGCAGTCTGTCATCGGCGCCGGACACCGGGCGCCTGACCGCCCTGCGTAAGCTGCGCCGCAGCCGTCCGCTGGACGGCATCGTGCTGGCGCTGGATGAGAGACAGACCACCGCCGGTACGCTGGACAACCATCTTCGCACCCTGGAGCAGGTCGGGGAGGCGCTGCGCTGGCAGCCGCCGGTGTACCTGTGGCAGGTGACTGACAGCGACTGGTCGCAGGATGCGCGCGTCACCCAGACGGTAGGGGCGCTTTTCCCGGCCCGCGCCACGCCGGCGGGGGTGGAGCGCCAGCTCCGCGCTATCCTGCCATCCCTGCGCGAAAGGGGAATACAGCAGCTGTGCGCCGGGCCGTCGCACGATTTCCTGTTACGTTTCGGCCGGCAGCTGGAGAAACAGGGAATAGCCCACTGGAAAACGCTGCTGACGCCGTGGCTGACGGAGCACCTGAAGCGTGTTCCGCTGCGCGGCCTGATGTTCAGCCCGTCGCTGGCCCCTGAGGATAATGTCGCGGGCCATGAACACCGCTGGTCCGCTCCGGCTGTCTGGCAGGGCGTGACGGCGGACTGCGCTCAGGCGCGGGGCGTGCGGGCAGGGATGCCGTGGCAGCGAACGCCGGGCGTCACCCTGCTGACGCTGATTGCCCTGTGGGGGGCGGGCATCGTGGTCTCCTTTGCCGTTAACCGCCACCATATCGTCAGCGCGGCGGCGCGGGCGCAGCAGCTGGTGAATCATCCCGCAGTTAACGACCCGCAGCTGATGGCGCTGCAGGCCCTGCGTAACGATATCGGGCGCCTGCAGACGCAACAGGCGAATGGCGCTCCCTGGTACCAGCGCTTCGGGCTGGACCACAATGCGCCGCTCTCCGCCGCCCTGATGCCCTGGTACGGCCAGGCCAGTAACCGTCTGATACGCGATGCGGCCATGCAGGCGCTGACGCAGAAACTGACCGTCCTGGCGAACCTGCCGCCGCGCAGCCCGCAGCGCGCCACGTCAGCTAAGGCGGGCTACGACCAGCTGAAAGCATACCTGATGATGGCGCGCCCGGACAAAGCCGACGCTGCCCTGTACGCGCAGGTGATGACAACCACCGCGCCATCCCGGCCGGGACTCTCCCCGGCGCTGTGGCAGAGTATCGCCCCGGACCTTCACGCCTTTTACATGCAGAGCCTGCCGTCGCAGCCTGCCTGGAAAATCACGCCGGACAGGCAGCTGGTCACCCGGGTACGTCAGGTGCTGCTGGAGCAGATTGGCCGGCGCAACGCGGAAAGTACGCTGTATGAGAACATGCTCACCCGGGTGCGCCGCAGCTACGCGGACATGACGCTGGAGGACATGACGCCGCAGACCGACGCCGGTCGCCTGTTCAGCACGCCGGAGTCGGTGCCGGGGATGTTCACCCGCCAGGCGTGGGAGGGCGGGGTTCAGGAAGCCATTGATAACGCCGTGGCGTCGCGGCGCGATGAAATCGACTGGGTGCTGAGCGATAGCCGTAAAACGCTGTCCGGCGACGTCTCCCCGGAGGCGCTGAAGCAGCGCCTGACGGCGCGCTACTTCACCGATTTTGCCGGTGCCTGGCTGAACTTCCTCAACAGTATCCGGCTGAACCCGGCGCACAATATTGCAGACGTCACCGACCAGTTAACGCTGGCCGGGGACGTGCGCCAGTCGCCGCTGATTGCCCTGATGAACACCCTGGCTTACCAGGGGCAGACCGGGCAGCAGAAAGAGGCCATTTCCGCATCGCTGGTGAAATCGGCGAAAAACCTGCTGGGCGGTGATGACCGGCCGGTGATTGACCAGCAGGCCGCCGGACCGGCGGGGCCGCTGGACAGCACCTTCGGGCCGCTGCTGCAGCTTATGGGTAAAAACAGCGCGCAGAGCGTGATGGCGGCGGACAGTTCGTTCAGTTTACAGACTTACCTGACGCGTCTGACCCGCGTGCGCCTCAGGCTCCAGCAGGTGGCAAACGCCGCCGACCCGCAGGCGATGATGCAGCTGCTGGCGCAGACGGTCTTCCAGGGCAAGAGCGTTGACCTGACCGACACGCAGGAGTACGGCAGCCTGGTGGCGGCAAGCCTCGGTGAAGAGTGGAGCGGTTTCGGGCAGACGATGTTTGTTCAGCCGCTGACCCAGGCCTGGGAGACGGTGCTTCAGCCGTCGGCGGCCAGCCTGAACGAAGCGTGGCAGCGCTCAGTTGTCGCGAACTGGAATTCAGCGTTTAAAGGGCGTTATCCCTTTGCTGCCGCGAAGAGCGACGCCTCGCTGCCGATGCTGGCGGCGTTCATCCGCCGCGATACCGGACGTATTGACCGTTTCCTCAGCACGCAGCTGGGCGGCGTTCTGCACCGGGAGGGCAGCACCTGGGTGGCGGACAGAACCCGCAGTCAGGGGCTGACGTTCAGCCCGGCCTTCCTGAACGCGGTGAACCAGCTCAGCCAGCTGTCCGACATCCTGTTTACCGACGGCAGCCAGGGTATCAGCTTTGAACTGCAGGGGGTGGCAATGCCGGAAGTGGTGGAAACACAGCTGACGCTTGACGGGCAGAAACTCCACTATTTTAACCAGGTTGCCGACTGGCAGAGCTTCCGCTGGCCGGGGGTAATCAATAAACCGGGGGCGATGCTGACCTGGACGACGACTGCGGCGGGAACCCGTCTGTATACAAACCACAGTGGCCCGTGGGGCGTTATCCGGATGCTGGAGCAGATGCAGCGGCAGAAAGCGGGGGACGGACTGTACCGGCTGAGCGTCACCGCGCCGGACAGGCGACAGCTTCAGTGGCTGCTGCGTACGGAACTGGGCGACGGACCGCTGGCGCTGCTGAAGCTGCGAAACTTCAGTCTGCCGTCGCAGATATTCAGCGTCGGTGTCCCGGCGCCAGGCCGCACGGATGAATATGAATCTGACGTTGTGGAAGGGAGTGAATAATGGCCTCTGTTGATATTCTGCTCGCCAACCGCCGGAGATCCCCCCGGCAACGATGATTTCAAGAAGATGCGTGATGAGGTAAGGGCGCGCAACTTATTGCTTCAATGTTCAATGTTCAATGACACTGATGCGATCTGAGGCTGCAGAAAACACCTATCGCGATCTTCTCCCCATTTTAAACGCACCTCCTGTAGCTCTAAGGCTAAAAGCATATTTCTATGGACGACTTAACCCTGCGTTATTTTGACGCCGAAATGCGTTACCTGCGTGAAGCGGGCGAAGAATTCGCCCGCGCCCATCCTGACCGGGCGGCGGCCTTAAATCTCGACAAAGCGGGCGCGCGCGACCCCTATGTCGAGCGCCTGTTTGAAGGCTTCGCCTTTCTGATGGGCCGCCTGCGCGAAAAGCTCGACGACGATCTGCCGGAGCTGACCGGCGGACTGGTGAGCATGATCTGGCCACACTACCTGCGTACCATTCCGTCGCTCTCCATTGTTGAGTTCACCGCGGACTGGCGTGAACTGAAAGAACCTGTCCGCGTTGAAAAAGGCTTTGGAATTCTTTCTCAGCCCATTGGTGAAAAGCGCACCCGCTGCCATTACACCACGACGCAGCCGCTGACCCTGCAGCCCCTGTCGCTCGCCCGGGCGGGGATCTCGACGGAACCGGATGGGCGCTCGCTTCTCCGCCTGCGCTTTGAGTGCAGCCCGCTGGCAGACTGGAGCCGCATCGATTTAAGCCGCATCCCGCTGTACCTGAATGGCGATGCGCCGCTGGCCTGCGCCTTGCATGAGGCGCTGACGCTCCGGGTTGCGAAAACGGGTATCCGCTTTCCCGGCGATGCTGACCGCAGACCGCTGGACGCCCGTTTTGCCGTCTGCGGTTTCAGTAAGGAGGAGGCGCTGTTGCCGGAGTGCGGCAGTTTCAGCGGTTATCAGCTGCTGCTGGAGTATTTTACCTTTCGTGAAAAGTTTATGTCGGTGACGCTGCGCGGCCTGGAAAATGTGGATTTCCCGGAAGAACTGGCGTGGTTTGAAATCGATATCGTGCTGGAGAGACAGTGGCCGCATGAATATGCGCTGTCGGAGAAACATCTGCGCCTGCACTGCACGCCGGTGATTAATCTGTTTCCGCTGGAGTCCGATCCGCTGCATCTGGACTCGTTACAGACCGAATACCTGCTGCGCCCGATGCGTGTCCAGGACGGTCATACCGAGATTTATTCCGTGGATTCGGTCACCTCCTCGCGCCACTCCGGTCACCAGACGTATGTGCCGTTCACCAGCTTCCGTCACAAGGGAGGAATGCTGCGCCATGATGCGCCGGAATATTATTACCATACGCGGGTAAAGTCCGGTCCTTCAGGGCTGCACGACACCTGGCTGACGCTCGGCGGCGAGGCGTTTGATAACCACACCGTACCGGAGAATGAAAAACTGTCGCTCAGCCTGACCGGCACCAACGGCCAGCTGCCGCGCCGGGCGCTGCAGAGTACGCTGCTGGACACGGTGGTGAAATCCACCACCGCGCGCATTCAGGTGCGTAACCTCTGCGCCCCGACGCTGCCGTGCTACCCGCCGGACCGCGATCGTTTTCACTGGCGGGTGCTGAGCCATCTCGGCAGCAGTTTCCTGTGGATGATGGATAACGCTGACGTGCTGCGCGGCGCGCTGGCCCTCTATGACTGGACCGATAACGAGATGAACCGCCGCCGCCTGGAAGCGATTGTCGATGTCAGGCATAGCGAGGTGGAACGTTTTGCACAGGGCCATTTTCTGCGCGGCGTGCAGATTGAGGTGACCCTCGACAGCAGCGGCTTCGCCGGGCACGGCGATATCTGCCTGTTCGGCGAGATGCTGAACCGCTTCTTCGCGCTGTATACCGATATTCACCTGTTCAACCATCTGATTCTGATACTACAACCTGGGGGAGAGCGCCTCGAATGGCAGGAGAACCACAACCGCCGCATTCCCGGCTAAGCCCCCGGCTTGAGCGGGAAATCTATCGCATCAACTTCTACCGCTTCTGCCAGTTACTGGAAAAGCGTCGTCCGGGCGCATCGCCGTTGGGCAGCACCCTGAATCCGGCGGACGATCCGGTACGGTTTCGCCCGCATCCGGGAATGGGCTTCCCGGTCAGCGAGCTGAAAACGGTGGAATATGATGAAGACCATCCGGATGCGCCGCCGACGGTGCGCACGACGTTTATGGGGCTCTACGGCGTCGACTCGCCGCTGCCCACCGCGTGGCTCGACGAGATCGCCCAGCAGCGGGAAGGGCACGAAGCGCAGGAGGCGTTTCTCGATATCTTTAACCACCGCATTCTGACGCAGTTTTACCGCATCTGGCGAAAATATTCCTACCCGGCGACGTTTGAAGCGGGGGGCAGGGACAGCACCTCGCAGAGCCTGCTGGGCCTTATCGGTCTGGGAATGCCGGGTACCGATAAGCATATCGCCACCCCGATATCGCGTTTTCTGGCGCTGCTCGGCATCATGCGCCTGCCTGCGCGTACCGAAGAGGGGATTCAGGCGCTGGTACGTCTGCTGGCTCCCCGCACGCGGACCACCGTCACGCCGCACTGCCCGCGCACGTTTTTCATCAACAATCCACTGGGTTTTTACGGCAATGACGATTTTCTGCTCGATGGCTATAACGTGCTGGGCGACGAAACGACAGAGGTCAGCAGCCAGCTATTGATTGCGCTGTACACGGACGATATCGCCGAGGCGCAGGGGTGGTTACCGGAAGGGCAGATATATCAGGACTTTCTGGTCCTGCTGCGGGTCTATCTCGGCTGGCGCTATAAAGCGCGTATACAGCTGACCGTTCCTGCCCGGTTACTGCCTGCGCCGGTGCTGGGCGAAACCCCCTTTATGCTCGGCATGACGGGGATACTGGGCGTGGAGGGAGAGGAGAGCCCGCCCGATATCCCCGCCACCTTTACTATTGAGCCTGGCGGCTATTGCGGAATGCCGTCTGCAACTTTACAACAAGGAAACCAGCGTGTTGCATACCACTTTGATTAAACGATGGAGTTTACTTCTTATGCCTTTACTGCTGACAGGCTGTGGCCTGACGCAGAAAATTAGCGATAGCACCTCATCGGCGGTGAAATCGGTATTTTATAAGCAGGTAAACGTCCTGCATCTGGACGTTACCGCCCGGGTGGAACTGAACACCGATGAGCGGGAGAACACCTCGCTCTCCCAGCCGGTGATGGTGTGGGTCTACCAGCTCAGTGACCGCAAGGCGTTCGATAAACGGGTCTATCAGCAGCTGGTCACGGAAAGCGAGGAGGCCGCCGGAGACGAACGGCTTGCCAGCCGTAGCCTGGTGGTAAAACCCGGCGCTGACGTCAGCCTGGATATGCCGATGGACGAGAAGGCGCAGTTTATCGCGGTGGTGGGGTTATTCCGGGCGCCGGATATGGTGAAGAATGACTGGAAGCTGGTGCTGAGGCGCGACGATCTCGATCCCGACAAACCGCGCATTATTGAAGCCAGCCATAACCGCCTGACGCTGAAACCCCTGAAGGATGACTGAGATGCCCACACGCCATAATGCCCCCTCGCTGTATGAAATGCTGTACGGCAACTTTACTGGCGGACTCGACCTGCATCAGGTCAGTGAGGAAAACCAGGTTATTCTGTCGGTGCTGGATAATATGCAGCGCGTCCTCAACTGTCGCGCCGGGACGCTGGCGCACCTGCCCGATTACGGCCTGCCGGATATGACTAAAATCCTCCAGGGGATGCCGGGTACGGCCCATGAGCTGATGGGCATCCTGTCGGCCGTATTGCTTAAATATGAACCGCGGCTGAAGAAAATTGACGTGGTTCTGCTCGAGCAGGCTATCCCCGGCGAGCTGCGTTACGCCATTGACGCGGAGCTGAAGGGCGTAGGCCTGGTGCGCTACGGCACCGAATTTATGCCCGAGGGCAGGGTGCTTATCCGCCACCTCAAACAGCAGCAGTACCTGGAAGTCCGCTCCTCAATCTAGTTTTTATTCTGGCTGAAACCATCATGACGACCCCTTCTGAATGTTGCCTGAAAACCGGCGGCGACCCGCGTACGCTTGCGGATTACGCGCGCCTTCGCGATGAAATGAACAAACTGACCCATCCGGCGCGCCCGGATGTCAACTGGCGGCTCGCGGAAAAACTCTGCCTGTCGCTGTTTGAGCACAACGGCGTGGAGCTACAGACTGCCGCCTGGTATACGCTTGTCCGCACGAATCTGGCGGGGCTATACGGCATGAATGAAGGGCTGGCGATACTGGTCGCGCTGGTCTCCCGGCAGTGGGGCAATATGTGGCCGCAGCCGACGACTGCGCGAATCAAAATACTCAGTTCGCTCAGTAAACGGCTGCAGCAGGCGATGCGCACGCTGTCGCTGACCTATATCGACCTGAGCCAGCTTTACCAGGCAGAAGCGCATCTGACGGCGCTGGATGACGTACTGCAGCGTCTGGAACTCAAACATGCCGGCCAGCTTGATGCCCTGTCTATCCTGCTGCACAACGCGGCGGTGCGGCTGGAGAGCAGCGAAAATAAAGAGGAGACCGCGCCGCAAGCGGCCGCGCCTGATCCTGACCCTTCCAGCCTCCCTGAACCGACCGCGCAGGTGAAATGGGTCTATGTCGCCGAACCGGCATCGCGGCCGAATGCTGACGTTGTGACGGCATTCCCGGCGCCCGCGAAGCCCTGGAAGCCGTTTGTCGCCGGGATGCTGACTATGCTGGCGCTGGCCGGGGCCGCGGCGGGAGGATGGCGGGCAACGCACCCGTCCGATTCGGGGCAGATGCGGTTTCCCGCCCGGTTCTCTCCATTACCCACGGTGCTTTCCGCTGAGCAGTTACAGACGCTACGACAACAATCCCCCTCGGCCGAGACGGGGATAAAACAGACTCAGCAGCAGCTGGCACAGCTTTTACAGCTAAAACCGGACTGGGCTTTGAGTTATGGCACTCATCTGGCGCAGCAGGCGCTGACGCTATGGCCAGAACAGGCGAAACCGCTGGCGCGGCAATGGCAACAGCAGGTCAGCGCCGCCGCGCTTCCCGTGGAGAATCTCAGCGGCTGGCACCAGGGAATGACGCAGCTACAGCAGTTGACGAACCGGCTTAACGCGCTGGATGAACAGAAGGGGCGGTATATCACGGTGAGTGAGCTGAAGTCAGCGGTGTTTGCCATAACGCAGTCGTTCAGCCGTACCGTTCCGGCGGAAGAGCAACTGCGGCAACTCTCCGCACAGCCGCGCAATCAGCCAGGGTCTGCGGCGCAGCAGAACCAGACGGAGCAGCATCTGCAACAACTGATTGCCCGCTATGCTGCGCTGAAACAAAAAACGGCGGAATAACCCTGCAATAGCCACCCGCACGGGTCATCGGCGTGACGCATGACTTTCGCTATCGGAACGGCCGGTTGCCGGCCTGATGCGACAACCCTGCCACACCCGGCACCGGCGCGCCTGTCGCGCCGGTGCCTCCTTTCAGCGTTTAATCTCCCCAGACAAGGCTATCTAATAACGCCGTAATTCACTGGCTTCCCAGCTATACGCGTCCCTGGCGATTAACGTGTCGCCAAGCTCCTGATAATCGAAATGATAAAACTCAGCGCGGGCGCCATAACCGGAGTAGTCGACTGCCGCAAGGCCAACAAACGCTCCGGTAAAGAATCCGCCATAGCTTTGCAGGACATAATCATCCGAAAGGATCGCAGCATCTAGCTTCACAGGGATTTCAGTGAACTCAACCCCATCAAAGCTATATTCATAGCTATACGTTTCCTTCCTGACTTTCGTCCGGAACCAGACATATTCAACGTGCTCCGGGACCTTAATGGCTTCATCTTTTAAATATGATGTATACCGCCCTCGGTTATTCTCACCTATTTCAATGACCTTACCGTTAATTTCATTCCAGGTAATGAACACAAAACTCCAGTGACGATCGTTATAGTAATTCGTTAATCCGGCCATTTGCTGGTAGTTAAATGGATTAAATTTAACTTTAACTTTCGCATCAAAATAAAAGGCTTGCCAGCGTCGGGCAATCAGCGACAGGTCATGGGTATTCGCTAAAGATCCCTGGCCAATTAACGTTAACTTGCCATCGCCGGTGGTACCCATTTTTTCTGTAAACGGCACCCGCAGGGTGTTCCAGTTACCATCGAGTGTCGCCGTTGTAAATTCGTCGTGCTGGCTACGGTCTGCCGGACTTTCGGTATCAATGGCATCTTTCGGGCCTTCAACAAACGTCTTTCCGCCGTGACCGCCTTCAATACGCGGCCAGCCGCCTTCATCCCAGTACACCTTCTGGATAGCCGTTTCTCTGCCCAGCGTTGACCAGCCGCGAGGATCGTAGACTGACTCACCCGGGTGATTCCACGGACGCGCGCAGAGTGAGGCGTAGTACCATTCGCCGCCGGGGGTGGAAACCAACGCGCCGTGCCCTTGCTTTTGGATGTAGCTGTCTGGCGTATCGACGTTGGTTAAGAAGACCTCACCTGGCTCCGTTTCAAAGCTGTTGGCGTCTAAGGTTTTAGAACGCGCAACCACTTCCTGGTGCGTAAATACGGTGCCCCCTTGGGCGGCAAAAAGATAATAATATCCGTTCAGTTTATAGAGATGCGGCCCTTCAACGAGCCCAACGGCGGTCCCCCGATAAACGGTACGCGCGGTCTCTGGCATTAATTTCAGGTTTTTTGTATCCAGTTCAGTTAACGTGATGCCGTCAAAGGGATGGTGATATTCGCGATGGTCCCAGGTTTGCTGCACGATATATTTCCGGCCATCATCGTCGTGGAAGAGAGAAGCATCAAAACCTACGCCGTTAAGCTTAATGGGATCTGACCACGGGCCGCGGATATCGGCTGCGGTGGTCAGATAGTTTGTCATGTCTTTAAAGGCGCCTTCGGTGACTTTGACGTCGGTATACACTAGCCAGAATTGACCGTCGGCATAAGAGAGCGCCGGCGCCCAAATGCCGCCTGATGAAGGGTTGCCTTTCATATCCAGCAGGGTGGTGGTTGACAGGGGCGCAGGGAGAAGATTCCAGTGCTCCAGGTCTTTTGACTCATGTAAACGAACGCCAGGGAACCACTCAAACGTAGAGTTGGCGATATAGTAGGTGTCCTCGACACGGATAATACTGGGGTCGGCATTAAACCCACGTAAAATAGGGTTTTGAATAAGTGACATATCATTACACCTTTTTATTTAAATGTTCCAAATGCATTTAATTTATATTTTTAACTACGCGCGGACTTCATCAAGCTGACGGTTGATATCGGTTACGTTTTTGTCAGAGATGGGATAAACCTGCATGATGATCATCGATACGATGGCTAACGCGATAGGGATCCACACCGCGGTCATAATGATCCCGTCGATAGCGCTGGCGCTTTGCTGGGCGCCGGTTTCATTAAAGCCATAAACGGCCAGTAACCACAGGGGAATCGCGCCGCCGATGGTAAAGCCGATTTTGAAAAAGAGGCCCATAATCGCATTAATGATCGCCGCATTTCGCTTGCCAGATTTTAATTCGCCATACGCAATCACTTCAGGAACCAGCGCCCACATAAAGCCGGTCGCGGACGTTAAGCCCCATTGTTTAATGAAGGTGGCGATGTAAGCCAGCCAAAGCGCATCGTGCATGCCCTCGCGTGACCAGACGTAAGTCAGTAGCTCGCCGACAATAAACATGGCCAGAAAAATATGGAAGAAGCCTTTTTTACCAAAAATTTTCTTGAGTTTGGGCCAAAAAATAGGGAATGCGATGCCCGGTATGGAGGCGACAAGGCCTACGGCGCCCATCCATTCTGAATGACCGACAACGTACTGATTGAAAAAGCCGTTAACCGTGTTCATGAAAAACATGAACGTGAAGGCCAGCATGAAAAACAGCCCGAGAATAACCAGCGGGCGGTTATGTTTGAGTTCAAGGAACAGATCGGTCGTTTTGACGTTGGCGGTCTGTTCTGCCGTCGCGACAACGCGTTCTTTCGTAAATTTATAGCAGATGAAAAGCGCCACCGCGCCGATGAGCATATACACGGAGTAGACGCCGAACCAGGCGTAGTTGGCTGATGGATCGGTATAGTTTCCCAGATTGAGCTCAATGCCGAAAAAACCGGTGTCCTTAAGGCTGCGATCTTTTGGTGAAGCCATCTGTACAAACATCGGGAACAGGGTATAAACAAGAAGATTGGCGCTATTGGCCAGCATCATTCGGGTACTGGTGAGTTTATCAATTGATTCCGGATCCCGGGTCAGGGACGCATTAAGCGAACCATAAGGAATATTCACTACGGAATAAACTAAATCCAGAGCCAAATAAACGATGAAGGCAAAAGGTACCGAACCTCTGACCCCAGGAATGGGAGCAAAAAGTAAAGCGGAAAGGATCACCAACGGTACGCCGGCTCTTAACAGCCAGGGGCGATATTTACCTGCTTTTGACGTTCTTTTGTCAACATACGTGCCGACCATCGGATCCCAAAAGACATTGATGATTCGGACAAAAAGAAATATAAACCCTGCCGTTGCCGTGCTGATGGTATTAACCGTCAGCATGTGAAGAGCCAGAAAGCCGCCTATTGTGCCAAAAACCAGGTTTTGAGCGAAGTCGCCCATACCATAACCAATACGTTCTCCACGCGTTAATTTATGATATTCATCATGGCGGCTTTGCATTATGTTTTTACTCATTCTGAGCAGACTCCGGTGTGTTGTGTGGATGTGTAACAATTTCTGACATAAATGATCTCGAAGAATCTATTACGTTTTTAAATTAATTTATTATGTTTTTTTACTTCTGTGATCATCGAAGCAAAGCCTCTTCCAGACCCTCCATTTCACTTGTTGATTAACGCGTTACAAGCTATACCCCGGTAGATTTAAAACGCCGCAAAACCGGCATTTTGTTTTATTGTTTTTTTTACTCTGACCACTCCAGGAAATGTACTCTACAGGGTTATCCGTGCGCTGAGTAAATGGCGATAATATCTGCGGGTGGGCTCACGTTTGGGTGTTTTCTTAATAGCGAAGCGAAATAACGTAATATATTCTGATTGCCCAGAATGGGATTGTTATTATCCGAATAAAGCTAACCTATATTGAGATAATTATGACAATGATAAAAAACTTCCATTACCGATGGCGGTCGTGGCCACGCTGTGCCCAATTTTCGTATTCGCGCGAGAATTTACTCAAGAACAGATCGACGCCGTGCTGATAAAAAAGTGGATGTTATTACCAACCCGCAGACCACCGCGGCCACGCCGGATATGGCGATCCCCTTCGGTCTGAAGGCCCGCTACGGCGCGCAGTTCCAGACCGGCGATCGGCCGTTTAGGCAATGAAGGCAATGGCGGCGAATTCCAGATAACCAAAGCCTTCAACAGCTGTAAAGGAGCTATCTGGGATATCAACGTCATGTTTGCCCACCGGAGCGATGAAGTTAACCTGAAAAAAGCCTACGTCGGCGTCACCAACGTGCTGGAGTCTAACCCCAATGCCAAATCGGAGCCGGCCGTGACTTCCATCAGCGTCCGCAACAGGGGATCAACAACGACTTCCGGATGGGGTGAGGCATGGTTCCAGAAGCCGATGGATCCAACAACGAAGAGGCTGGCGTGCGCCAGCCTCTTCGCGCGTTCAGCTATCTCAATGCACCGTCAGGCGCAGGGCCAGGTCCTGCGGGTAGGGATCAAAGTAGTTCTGCGCCTGCAGATAGCGATCCGGGTATTCGGCCAGATAGTGCTTAAGCAGCGTTAACGGCGCAAGGATAGGCAGCAGCCCGGAGCGATAGTTAAGGATCACCTCCCGCAGCTCGCCGCGCTGGCGGCTGTTTAGCTGGTTACGAAAGTAGCCCTGAATATGCATCAGCACGTTGGTGTGGTTTTTACGCGAGGCGGGCTGTTTCAGGATCGTCATCAGTTTTTCGCGGTAGATCGCAAAGAAAGCCTCCAGATCCTGCCATTCGTGGAGCGAGGCAACGAACGGGCCAATCTCGCGGTATCCCGCCTGATGGTGGGCCAGCAGCTGCAGTTTATAGCGGCTATGGAAATCCAGCAGCGCGCGGCGCGTCAGGCCATTTTTGTGCAGACAGTTAAGCTCGTGCAGGGCGAAGACCCGTTCGACAAAATTCTCACGCAGCACCGGATCGTGCAGGCGGCCATCTTCTTCCACCGGCAGCCACGGATATTTCTCCATCAGCGCGGCGGTAAACAACCCTGTGCCTTCTTTTCGCCCGCGATTGCCCTTTTCATCGTACAGCCGCACGCGCTCCATGCCGCAGCTGGGCGATTTGGCGCAGACGATAAATCCCGATAGTTCGCCCAGGGTCGAGAGGTGGGCGCTGGCGAAATCGGCCATCTTCTCCGTCACGTCGTCGTGCGGTGCATGCGTGAAGCGCATGCGGATTTCCCCTTCGGTCGTTTGCACCAGCCGCAGCGCCGGGCGCGGGACGGGGAGGCCGATAGCCATCTCCGGGCAGACGGGTTTAAACGCCACCCACTGCGCCAGCTCGTCCATCACAAAGCCCATGCGCTTATGCCCGCCGTCGAATCGTACGGCAGAACCGGTCAAACATCCGCTGATCCCAATGACAGGTTGTGTGTTCATGGCGTAGTCCTCTTTTATTGTGCGGTTCGGGTGAAGAAAAGGGTCACGGTGGCGACGGTAATGCCGAATTTCTTCATCTCGGTTTTGTTGAACAGGTGCGCGTCGTCCTGCAGGAACATCCAGTCGTCGAAGTGCAGTAGCCAGGTGCTACCGCTGGCCGTCACGTTCATGCTGTAGCGCCAGTGAAAAGCGTTGCCCGCCGCCTGGCCGGTCGCCACGCCGGCAATGTCGCCCGCGGTGCCTTCATAACGGTGGTCGCCGGTGCGGCGAATGCGCCATACCCGCTGCTGCTTTTCGCCATCATCGTAGATAAAGCGTTCGTGGAGCGTCAGCGTGTCGCCAACAACGTCGCCGTCAATGGCGACATGGAAGCGGCGCAGCTGTTTGCCGTTGCGATCCTGAACCATCCCCCAGGCTTCCGTTTTGCCCTGAAAGTAGTGGAAAATGTCCAGCGCCGGCTGCTGCTGCCGGTAGTCGGCCACTTCGGCGCTGCAGCCCGCCAGCGCCAGCATCAGCAGCGCGAGGCCAAGGGTCAGAATGCGTTTCATGATGTTCGCTCCGCGGTAAGCTGCACAACGCTGATGGTGCGGGCGTTAAACCCGGCTTCGCAGTAGCCGAAGTAGTAGAGCCACATGCGGCGGAAGCGATCGTCAAAGCCGAGTTTCTCAATATCCTGCCAGGCGTGGATAAATCGCTGCCGCCAGTGGGCCAGGGTGCGGGCGTAGTCCGGCCCCATATCGAACAGATCGCGCACCACAAAATCGGTGTGCCGCGTCATCAGCTCGTTCATCGCCGTGATGCTGGGCAAAAATCCGCCGGGGAAGATGTAGCGCTGAATAAAATCCACGTTTTTGCTGTAGCCGCGATAGCGCTGATCCTGGATGGTAATTGCCTGGATCGCCATTCTGCCGCCCGGGCGCAGTCGCGCCTGGCAGGTGCGAAAGAAAGCCGGCAGATAGCGTTGCCCCACGGCTTCAATCATCTCCACCGACAGCAGCTTGTCGTACTGGCCGGTCAGATCGCGGTAATCGCAGAGCAGTACCTCGACGCGATCCTGCAGCCCGGCGCGGGCAATTCGCGCGTTGGCCCACTGGAACTGTTCCTGCGACAGGGTGGTGGTGGTGACCCGGCAGCCGTAGTGGCGGGCGGCGTATTCGGCCATCGCCCCCCAGCCGGTGCCAATCTCCAGGAGATGATCGCCGGGCGTAAGCGCCAGACGCTCGCAAAGGCGCGCCATTTTGGCCCGCTGGGCCTGGGTGAGATCCTGGCCGTCGTCGGTAAACAGCGCGCTGGAGTAAAGCAGCTCGTCGTCAAGGAAGTGGGCGTAAAAGTCGTTGCCCAGATCGTAATGGGCGGCGATATTCGCCTTCGCCTGCGCGCGCGAGTTGCGGCGCGTCCAGTGGCGCAGCCGCTCTACGGGCTTGCCCAGCAGCCGGAAGCCGCGCTCCAGCCGCCCCAGTACCTGGCCGTTACGCGCCAGGATCTGCAGCAGCGGCGTCAACTGCTGGCTCTCCCATTCGCCGTCCATCCAGGCCTCCGCGGCGGCGAGGCTGCCGCCGGTCAGTAAACGCCGGTAGACGCCCGAGGAGAGCACGTGCACCTCGGCGCGCAGCGCGGCGGCGGGGTCGCCAAAGTGAAAGGTCTGCGCCCCTTCGCGTACGGTGAGCGCCCCTTCGCGAATGCCGCTCAACAGACGAAAGAGCAACCAGCGCGCGATACGCACGTTGCGTGGGATATCGGGTTCAAGCGCAAAGACTGGATCGGTCATGAACGTTCACTCCTGCTGACAGGGTGGTTGTACAGCGGCACGCGCTTGAGCCATAGCCGCAGCGCCTGCCAGTAGATCGCGAGGACGGTTTTCAGCGTCATCAGCGGAATGCGCAGCAGCAGCCCGCGCAGGCTGGCCCGCGTTAAAGGCGCGCGGCTCAGGGCCAGCGTGGCGTCGAAGACTTTCGCGGCCTGATGGTTCTCGATATGCATGTGCAGCGTTTTACCGGGACTGTTAAAGCGCCAGAGGTAGACCATATCCATCGGGTTAAACGGCGAGACGTGAAAGGCTTTCGCCAGCGGGCGCGCCCGTTGACCGTCTACCGCGTAGTAATGGCGCTCATTCCACGGCGTGTTGCGCACTTCGGCCAGCACCCAGCGCAGGGTACCGGCGCCGTCGTAGCAGTAGTAAAAGTTGACCGGGTTAAAATGAAAGCCCAGGTAGCGCAGTTGGGTCAGCAGCATGACGCGGCCATCCGGGCGCGTGCCGGTCAGGTTTTCCAGCCGGTTCAGAACCTGCGCTTTCAGCGGCGTGCCCAGCGGATAATCCGCATCATAAAAAGAGGCGGCAGCAAAGCGATTGCGGCAGATACCCGCTTCGCCGAGCCGATCCAGCTCATCCAGATCGAGCCAGGCCATAAAGATGCGATAGCGAAAGTGGTGCGCTTTCGGCTGAAGACGGCGGTGGCGTAATACGCCCTGATAGAGGCAGCTGTTCATGTCAGAGGTTCTCCGCCGCGATAATGCCGTTGACCACATCGAGGGCGCTGCGCACGCCATCTTCATGAAAACCGTTGTACCAGTACGCGCCGCAGAACCAGCTTCGCTGGCGGCCGTTAATCTCCTCGCGCCGCATCTGGGCGGACCAGCTTTGGGGATTAAATAGCGGGTGTTCATAGACCATACGCTTCCAGACGAAGCGCGGGTCCACCGGCGTTGGCGGATTGAGGGTGACGCAGAACAGCGGGGCGTCGGCAGACAGGCCCTGGAGAATATTCATGTTATAGGTGACGCAGGCGCTGGCCTGATCCTGTTCGCTCAGGCGATAGTTCCAGCTGGCCCAGGCGCGCTTGCGCACCGGCAGCCAGCGGGGATCGCTGTGCAGGACCACCTCGTTTCGCTGCCAGCCGATATCCCCCAGTATTTCGCGTTCGGCGAGCGTCGGGTCCGCCAGCATGGCCAGCGCTTCGGCAGAGTGGCAGGCGAAGATCGCCTGATCGAAGTGCTGCTCCCCCGATGCCAGCTGGAGCGTGACGCCATCCTGATGACGGATCACGTTCTGCACCGGCGCATTGAGGCGCAGGCGCAGGCGATCGCCGGACCGGGCAAGCAGGGCGCGCACGTATTCGCGCGAGCCGCCGGGCACCACGTACCACTGCGGGCGCTGGCGGATATCCAGCAGGCCGTGATTATCAAAGAAGCGCAAGAACAGCGCCAGCGGGAAGCGGCGCATCTCCTGCAGCGACGAAGACCAGATAGCGGCCCCCATCGGCAGGATATAGTGGCGTGCGAAAAAGGGGCTAAAACGGTGCCGCTCAAGGAAGGTCTGCAGCGTGGCGCCCGGGTCGAACGCTCCCGCCAGAGCCTGCTTCGCCAGGCGATTAAAGCGGACGATCTCCGTCAGCAACCTCCAGAAGGCCGGCTTTAACAGATTGCGCCGCTGGGCGAAAAGCGAGCTCAGGCTGTGGCCGTTATACTCCATCCCGCTCTGCGGATTGTGGACCGAAAAGCTCATCTGCGTTTTTTGGCCGCTCAGCCCAAGCTCGTTAAGCAGGCCCATAAAGCGCGGATAGGTGCGATCGTTATACACGATGAATCCGGTATCGATGGCCCAGGTACCCTGCGGCGTGGCGATATCCACCGTGGCGGTATGCCCCCCCGGCGTGGACGCCGCTTCGAACAGGGTCACTTCGTGTCGCCCGGCAAGGCGCCAGGCACAGGTCAGCCCGGCAATGCCGCTGCCAATAATCGCGATTTTCATGGGCGCACCATCCTGCGCAATAGCCTGCGCTGAAGTCCTTCAGGAAGCCCGGCCAGCAGACGCAGAAGCAGGCAAAAGCCCGTCGGGAAGGCGATACGATCGTGCCCTTTCGCCAGACCGCGGCGAATCGCTTTAACCGCCTGCTCCACGCTCACCTGGCCGGGCATAGAAAAATCGTTTTTACGCGTCAGCGGAGTGTCAACAAACCCCGGCGAAACGACCGTGACGGCGATCCCTCTTGGCTCCCAGTCCAGGCGCAGACTGTTGGCAAACCAGGTCAGCGCCGCTTTCGAGGCGCCATAGGCTTCGGCCCGAGGAAAGGGTAGCCAGTGCGCCATTGAGCTCACCAGCACCACGCGATTCCCGGCTGACAGCTGCGACTGAAGCGCCGCCAGGCAGTTCACCGGCCCGAGAAAATTAGTGGTGATGACCCTTTCAACCAGCCCGGCATCCACCGTTCCGTGTTCGAGATATTCGCAGGTCCCGGCGCAGAGAATGATCAGATCGGCGCGGCAGTCAGCGAGCGTCTGGCGACAGGCATCCCTGTCCGTCATATCGAAAGAGCGGACGCTGATGTGGGGACTGTGCTGCTGTAGCGCCGACAGACGCGACGGATCGCGGCCGCAGGCGATAACCCGGTGGCCGTCCGCAGCGAAGGACCTGGCGAGCCCGGCGCCAATGCCGGAGCTGGCGCCGGTGATGAGCACCGTCATCATGACCGCACCCTCCGTTTAGCGCCGCGCACCGCCCAGCCCAGCAGGGGAAGGTGTTCGTACAGCATCTCCCCGGCGTCGTAGTAGTCACGCTGGTGAATAATTCGTTCGTCTTCAACGGTGACCACCGAGCAGCCCGCAAGCTGTAGCGCCTTACCCCCGGCAAGTCTCGGATGCGACCAGTGCATGGTCCAGGCGACGGCAAAACGTTGACCTTCGCAGAGCGGGGCATCGAGGGTGAAACGGCAATGATCGACGTTGGCCAGCAGGTGCGAAAGATAACTCTGGATCGCGGACAGCCCCTGGTGTTGGCCAAAAGGATCGATCAGCAGCGCATTCGTGTGGTACAGCGCGGCCAGCGCCGAAGGCGGCTGGGTATCCAGCGTGGCGTAGTACGTACTAAAACGGCTAATGACGGATGGCGAGGGACTCATAGGTCACTTCCTGAGTAAACAATATGGCATAGTTAAAACTTACACAATTAATATTATTTGTCCAAGTTTTGACTAAAATATTTTTTATTTTCATTGATTATCAGTTGGTTAATAACATGTCTTTGAAGCATGATTTTGTGGGTGTTGGAGAGAAAAGAAGAGTCTGCGGGCTTGTGCGAAAAAAGAAGAGGGGCAATTCTGAGGGACCTGCTCGTTGCGCCACGGAGCGGTGGCGCACGCAGTTAGAGCGCAACAATCTCCAGAGAGACAACCTGTTGCTGCCAGCGTTCAACCTGTTTCTGCCGGGCTGCAGAGAGTTTACCGGTCGTCACCAGCAGCCATTTGCGATCCGGCAGGATCTCCGGCGCCAGGGTCGCGGGGGGCGAGGGAAGGATGTCGATGCGGTGG
This sequence comes from Klebsiella sp. CN_Kp113, assembly GCF_040064585.1. Taxonomy (NCBI): domain Bacteria; kingdom Pseudomonadati; phylum Pseudomonadota; class Gammaproteobacteria; order Enterobacterales; family Enterobacteriaceae; genus Klebsiella; species Klebsiella sp. CN_Kp113. The sequence continues at coordinate 28,314 of NZ_JBEAID010000019.1, forward strand.
CCCTGACCGGTGCGTTTGAGCGCTTCGAGCCAGATTTCGCAGGCGTCCGTCAGGTGCCAGCCGGTGATCAGATAGTTATCGCCGGGCGCCTTTTTGTCCCCTTCGAGGCAAAAAGAGGTGTAGGCGATAATGATGCCGTCGAGGATTTCGCGCAGCGTCATGATGGCCGGTACGTTGGCGGAAACCTGGCTACGCAGCGGGCGCAGCACTTCGGTGACCAGCTCGGGGCGGGGGGATTCACGACCGGCGTCGTAAATCAGCTGGCGCAGGGATTCGATTTTCCCCTCTTTAAGCCGCTGGAGCATGTTCTCCTGCAAGGTGATCCAGTTATTCGTCCGCCGTGCGCCAGGGCGCGCCAGCAGGGGCTTTACCTGGCTGACAGGTACCCCTTTTTTTACCCAGTCGAGGATTTTAAGCGCCTGCTGGATATCGTCATCGTTATACAGGCGATGGCCGCCATCGGTACGCTGTGGTTTAAGCAGGCCGTAGCGACGCTGCCAGGCGCGGAGCGTCGTCGCGTTTATGCCGCAAAGCTGCGCAAATTCTCCGATGGAGTAGGTCATAAGGTACACCTGATAATCAACAATACTCTCAATAATATACTACGAATAGCTGCGGGTTGAGTGCATTCCACGCGTTTGCAAACCGTTAGCCTCGCCGGAACTTAGTGAAAAGAAAAAGGAGAGAACAAATAAATCGCCACCATCCCTGAGAGGCTGACGATCGTGCTGATGATGAATCGGGTTCTGAACGGCTGCTTTTGCGTTTTGTGGCGGAACAGCTGTTGGCCGGCTATCGCGCCAGCCCAGCCGCCCAGCACCCCGAACGCCAGCAATGTGGCTTCCGGTACTCTGCGCCAGGCCCTGCGCGCCGCCATTTTATCCACGCCGTAGATCGCCAGGGTCAGCGCGTTGACCAGCAGGAGCCAGGTAGCAAAGGGCCAGGCGGTAAAAATGCTGCCGACCGCTGCGAAAATCAGGAGCAAATAACAACATCGATTGAGATTTATCATATGAGCCGCGGTTATTTTTAGCGTGTATCGAAGCCGCATTATACGCATTACCCGCGGCGAGAAAAATCCGCTGCCCGCTTCGGATGGCGTGAGCTTATTGCGTCATTTGCCGGCTGGTGTACAACGTCATCCCGACCGCGGCAAGAAGCAGTATGCCGCTTAAGCCAAACGCGCTTTGCCACCCCAGGCGGTCAAATACCAAACCGCCCGTCGTCGAACCCAGCGCGATCGACAGCTGAATAACGGCAACCATCAGACCGCCTCCCGCTTCGGCGTCGTCGGGCAGCGTCCGCGCGATCCATGTCCACCAGCCGGTTGGCGCCGCGGTCGCCAGCATCCCCCACAGGCTTAACAGCACGGCAACGGTCCAGGCGTGGTGTCCTACCAGAAGCAACGTGCCGGCGATGAGGGCCATCAATAAAGGGATGGTCATTAAGGTCTGATAAAACCGGGCGTTGAGGAGTGTTGAAACGCCCAGGGTGCCGATAAAACCCGCGACGCCGATAGCGAGCAAAATCAGGGACAGGCCAGAGGCGCTGACGCCGGTCACCGCTTCCAGAAACGGCCGCACGTAGGTAAATAAGGCAAACTGCCCCATAAAGAAGAGTCCGCAGGCCAGCAGACCGATCGCGACGATGGAATGTCTGAGCAGGCGAAGCACGGAGCCGCGCGGCCGGCTCGCTTTATCGCTTTCCATCGCAGGCAGGCTGAAGCACTGCCAGATGAACGCGACTATCGCCAGCGGTACGAGGCAAAAAAAGGCGCCGCGCCAGCCGACGGTGGCCCCCAGATAGCTGCCAAGCGGCGCGGCCACGACGGTCGCCAGCGCGTTGCCGCCGTTGAAAATCGCCAGCGCGCGGGGAACCTGGTGCGCGGGGACCAGCCTGATGGCGGTGGCCGCCGACATCGACCAGAATCCCCCGATAACGATGCCAATCAGGGCTCTTCCCGCCATATAGATCGCATAGCTGTGGGCCAGCGCGACAATCATTCCCGAGACCGCCATCAGAACCGTCAGCCCCAGCAGAAGGTGTTTACGATTCAGACTTCCGGCAAGGTTAGAGATAGTCAGGCTGGTCAGCACCGCCAGGGCGCCGGAAATCGCAATGCCCTGGCCTGCCAGCCCCTCGGTGATGTTTAGCTCTCCGGCGATCGGCGTCAGCAGGCTGACCGGCAGAAATTCGGAAGCGATGAGGACAAAAACGCACAGCGTCATGGCAAAGACGCCGCCCCAATGGGCGTGCGGTTGAGGGTGTGGTGTACGACGACTCAGTGTGGACATGATAGGGGTATCTCTTTATTTTTCCGGCCAGATTCGGGTGCGGCTGGAGCGGACGCTATTCATTGAATAACGACTAAAGCGTGGGTAAACGTCATGCGCGGGCGAGGGCAAGCCGCCCGCGACGATCGGGCGGCTTCCGGCCGTTATCTCAGGTTGGTTTTGAAAAACTGTTCAAATCTGGCAAACGGGATTTTACCGGCCGCATTGTCATAGAGATCGACATGGTTCGCGCCGGGGACGATCACCAGCTCTTTCTCTTTGCTGCCGATGGCCTTAAAGGCGTCTTCGGCAAAATAGCGTGAGTGGGCTTTTTCTCCGGTCACGATCAGCGTCGGGATAGTGACTTCACTGGCATAGCTCAGCAGCGGCATATTCATAAACGACAGCGGCATGGTTGCATTCCACGCGCCGGTTGAGTTCACGGAGCGGGCGTGGAAACCGCGCGGCATCCGGTAATAGTCAAAGAACTCTTTCAAAACCGGGTTCGGGTTGGCCGGTAAGGTTTCCGGCAGAATACGATCGCCTGCGCTGACGTGACCTTTCTGATCGACATAAATATCATGCCCGCCCGGCGCGAAGGTGCCGCTTTCCGCATCCTTCCAGCGCTGCGCGTTCAGATACTGCAAGACGGCGCGGCGATCGGCGGTGGTATAGCGGTCTTTACCGTCGCCAACGCCGTGGCCCATCGCGCGGCTCATGTCGTACATGACGCTGGTGGCCACCGCTTTCACCCGGGTATCCATCGCGGCGTCGTTCAGCGCCATGCCGCCCCAGCCGCAGATGCCGAGCAGGCCAATTCGGTTGCGGTCCACCTCGTTTTGCAATCCTAAGAAATCCACCGCCGCGCTGAAATCCTCGGTGTTGATATCCGGAGAGGCGACGTTACGCGGATGGCCGCCGCTTTCCCCCGTATAAGAAGGATCGAAGGCGAGGGTGACAAAACCCTGTTCCGCCAGGGTCTGCGCATACAGACCGCTGGACTGCTCTTTCACCGCGCCGAAGGGGCCGCTGACGGCAATCGCCGCCAGCTTGCGCTCGCCGCGATCTTTCGGAATGTAGAGATCGCCGACCAGGGTGATCCCATAGCGGTTCTGGAAGGTCACCTTACGGTGAGTGACTTTCGCGCTTTCCGCGAAGGTTTTGTCCCATTTTTCGACCAGCGAAACGGGCGCGTTTGGATTGGTTGTCCCGGCATAGCTCATGGTGGTGACTCCACTTAGTGACGCGCATAGCAGCATGGCAGGCATGGCGGCCGTCAATTTTCTGGTAAACGCTTTCATTAATCATTCCCCTAAAACAGGTTCCAGATACAGGTTTCATACGGACAACGCTGCTGTGCTTTGTTGCAATGCGCTGATTATAGTTAGCAGCCAGAGTGCTGATTAGCGGGTGAAAAGTGCTAAGATTCATATCATATTGTTATAAATTACGGCGCAGGCGCGGGAGGAATCATGGCAAAACGGGAAAACTATAACGATCTGTACCTGTTTATGCTGGTGGTGCGGGAGGGCAGTTTTACCGCCGCGGCGCAGCGGCTTGGGCTGGCGCAATCCGGCGTCAGCCGTGCGGTACGTGAACTTGAAGAAAGGCTGGGGGTACAGCTTCTGGTGCGTACCACCCGTAAACTCTCGCTCACCCAGGCCGGCGAGCAGCTCTATCGAACCGTTGAATCCGGCTTTGATGCGTTAGATTCGGGGCTTTCCACTCTGGCGTATTATCGCAACACCCCCACCGGTACCGTCCGCATCAATGCCAGTCAGCACGCCATTGATAAAGTGCTTCTGCCAAAGCTTTCGGTGTTCAAACAACGCTATCCCGATATCCGGCTGGAACTCATCAGTGAAAGCCGGTTTGTCGATATTATCGCGGAGCGATTTGATGCCGGGGTGCGTCTGGGGCCGGAAGTCGGCGGCGGTATGGTCGCGGTGCGCATTTCACCCGATATGGAGATGGTCGTTGTCGGCACGCCCAAGCATTTTCGCCGCTACGGTTTTCCGCAAACGCCGGCGGACCTGGTGGTTCATCCCTGTATCGCGTACCAGTTTGGCGACGGGACTATTTATGCCTGGGAACTCAATCAGGACGGTAAAAAAATCACCCACCGGCCGCAGGGACAGTGGGCCTTTGCCGACAGCTATATGGAAGCGAAGGCCGCCCGGCTGGGGTTGGGGCTGGCCTATGTCCCGCAGGAACTGGTTGCCGATGACTTAGAGCGAGGCGCGCTTATCAGAGTCCTGCAGCGTTACAGCCAGCGGCTGGAAGGCTCTTTTCTCTATTATCCCCATCGTAATGTGTCGCCCGCGCTGCGGGCGGTGATAGACACGCTGAGAATCTGAGCAAGCAGGACCCAGAGTGGGGCGCGGATCGTTGACTGGGTTTAAGGCAGTAACCGCAAGCATTTATCAATCATTGTGGTTTTTCACGGGGATGAGTGCCTTAATCCCGTTTTTCCAATAAGCTTTCTAACCACTCGGTAAACACCCGCACTTTGCGTGAAAGATGGCGGTGCGGATACAGAAGTGACAATTTGCGATCGGGGGTAGGGTTGTCAGGTAAGACTTCCACTAACAGGCCGCGATCGAGATAAGGCTGTAAAAAAACGTTCATTCCCTGGACTAATCCCAGCCCTGCCAGGCCTGCCGATAAATAGGTTTCAGAGTTATCGATGACCAGCTTGCCGGGAAGCGTCATTTCAACTGTTCCTTCTGGCGTAGAAAACGTCCACGGCATAATTTGTCGGCTGCTGCTGTTAATCCAGTTGATGGCCTGATGCTGCTGTAGATCCTCCAGCGTTTGCGGCACACCGTGGCTGGCAATATAGGACGGGCTGGCGCAGGTCGTCATTTTAATATTGCCTAACTTACGGGCGATATAGTCCCCGTCGTCCAGTTCCCCCACCCGCAGTAAGCAATCAAGACCATCGCGCAGCATATCCCGGCGGAGGTCTGAGCTACTGAGGATGATTTCGACGCCAGGGTGCTGGCGATAAAAATCAGGCAGATGGGGGACGACCAATAACGTCGCAAAAGCGACGGGCATATCCACGTGAAGCTGGCCGTGCAATACGCTATCGCTCCCAAACGACTCCAGCAGCGCATCTGCCTGGGCCAGTAAAGGTTTACTCTGCCGATAAAACGCTTCGCCGTCAGGCGTCAGGTTGATGCGCCGCGTTGTTCGCTGCATCAAACGCGTGCCGCAGTGCTGCTCAAGCAGCTGCAATGCCTTAGTGACGGCAGGACGATGAATCTGCAGGTTCTCCGCTGCCTGAGTAAAGCTACCGGACTCGACAATTTCAATAAAAATGCGAATCGATTCAAAGAGGTTTATTTGCATAGCGGGCTTCTTTTGCCGGGATCGGGATATCACATTGTTACTGATTTTATAATAGTGATGCACTTTTTTGGCTATTTTTCTAAATAATATAACGTCCTACACTCCTTCCATCATGAAACTGAACCGCTCCATAGCGCTATTGTGAAGGATATTACTCCATGAAAAATAACCGAATCTGCCAGATCCTGAATATAGAAAAACCTGTTATTCAGGGGCCGTTATCGTGGTTGACCGATGCCCGTTTAGTCGCCGCTGTCAGCAATGCCGGCGGGCTTGGTGTGCTGGGGCCGAATGCCGGTTTAACCGCTGAGACCGAGGTGTCCACGCCGGAAGAAACCGCTGAAAAAATGCGTGAAGAGATCCGCAAAACCAAACGGCTGACCGAAAAACCTTTCGGCGTGAACCTGATCCCCGCTGCTGAAAACGATATCTGGACCCCGCCTATTTTGCAGGTGATAAAAGAAGAGGGCATCAGGGCCGTGGTGTATACCGGCTACGGTGAAGGGGCGCTCATACCGGCGCTGTTCAACGAATTAAAAGAGGCGGGCATTGCTATCATCTATCGCGATATTAACCCGACGCCTGAAAATACCCGCCTTGCTGAAGAAGCGGGTGCCGATATCATCGTCGCGACCGGCTTTGATGAGGGAGGTACATTGCCGGGGACCGCGCTGGGAACCTTTTCTATCGTGCCGCTGATCGCCGATGCGGTGAAGCGTGTTCCGGTGATGGCCGCGGGCGGTATTACCGACAAGCGCACCGCCAGAGCGGCGCACGCGCTCGGCGCTGAAGGGATATTTGCCGGTTCGGTTTTTATCGCGACGGAAGAAAGCAGAGTGCCGCGGTCGGTCAAAAATAAAATTATTGCCGCCAGTGGCCTGGATTTGCTGCTTTTCCGCACGCTGCCCCATTACTATCGCTCTCTGCCGGGCAAACTGGCCGAAAAACTGGTGGCGATGGATAAAGCCGGCGCCAGCAACGAGGCGCTCGGTGAAGCAATGGGGGGATTACGCGGCCTGCGCGTCGGCATGCTGGAAGGCAATGCCGATGAGGGCTATATCGCGCTCGGCACGGGTATCGGCAGCATCCGCAGCGTCAAAAGCGTAGCGGAAGTGGTCGACGCGTTAACCGTGAGTTAGCGCTCCCCAAGAGACGCAGGCCGTTCAGCTAAATCATCCGCTTGTTAGCGTGTCTGACTGAGAATAATACGGTCGAATATACGGTCGCCCAGCCAGACGCGCAGACAGATAAGCATTTTTGCAAACTTACCCGCGGCATAGCGCGTACGTGGGTTCTTACTGTTAATGGCGCTTGAAACGACATCCGCGATAACCTTCGGATCGCTGCCTGTCCCGTGCCCGTAAGTTTTTTTGATCGACGCGGCCACCATTTTCACCAGTTGGCCATAGGGGCCACTGTGTGAACGTTTGACGATGCTTTCGCTGGCAGCATCACCGAAGCCTGTCTCTATCACCCCCGGCTCGACGATCGTGACCTTAATCCCAAATCCGGCGACCTCCAGGCGCAGGCAGTCTGACCATCCTTCGAGCGCGTGTTTTGTGGCGTGGTACCAGGCACCAAGGATGCTGTACATCTTCCCTCCCATCGAGGAGATGTTGACAATATGCCCGCTACGTCTGGCCCGCATTGCAGGGAGCAGTAGCTGCGTCAGCCGTGCGGCACCAAAGAGGTTAACCTCAAATTGATAGCGTGCTTCATCAATACCGATCTCTTCTACGGGTCCATACAGGCCAAAGCCTGCATTATTGATCAGGACATCCACTCCCCCGGTTTGCGACAGAATGGCGTTTACACAGGAGACAATCTCCTCATCCCTGGCTATATCCATCCGTAACGGCTGTGCGCCAAGTTCGGCCAGATCGGCCATTTTATCGATGCTACGGGCGGCAACATATACCTGGTAACCATCCTGAATCAGGCGACGGGCAATAGCTTTGCCCATCCCTGACGATGCGCCGGTGACCAGCGCGGTTTTCTTTTCCGGAGCGAACATAAGGACCTCGTTTCATGGACTGGCTACAGTTTGCCTGCAGACAGGCTCTTTTCATCTGGCCTTATGCGCCAGTACGCTTGCTAACGGCGCCATTCGCTTCAGATCAGAAAGGAAGCCGCCTTTTGTGGAAACGACAGGAGGTAACGCGATTCTTATGGCAAGTCGGTGCTTAACAACCGCGTCATCTCGTTTGTTTAACCTGAGGAGTTCTTTCCATTAAGACGCATGCTCCCTCTGACGGTTTCCGGCGTCTGTCCGGTCCAGGCCATAAATGCGCGATAGAAGGAGTTTGGATCTTCAAAGCCAAGCAGGAATGCAATCTCATAGCCGGAGAGATGGGTATGACTCAGATAGTGCCGCGCCAGATTCTCCCGGCAAATATTGACCAATGTACGAAAATTTCCTCCCTCACTTTCAAGTCTGCGCTGAAGCGTACGTTTGCTCATACCGAGACGCTCCGCCGTTTTCTCAATAGTGGCTTCGTTACCGGGAAGAAGCTCAAGAAGTACCGCCTGTACGCGTTCAGTTGTTGAGGCCGTTTCATCTAACGTGCTGAGACGGCGGCGCAGCTCTGGTTCAAATATTTGCCACATTCCTTCGTTCACCGTTAAAAACGGGCGGAGAGCATCAGCGGCGGAAAAGCTGATGGCCGGTTTTTCTCCATACGCTACGGCGGTACCGAAAAAGCGGGTAAGGTGGCCGTCCTGTATTCTGGCGGGAAGCTGAGGGAGCGTGACTTTCACTGCTGTGACCGGTTCGCGAGTGGCAAGTTTTAGCAGCCGCAGTAAGAAAGCAAGTTCTGCTATCTGCAGGGACGGAGGAATGTTTGTCGCTGACAGCCAGCGCGGTGAAACGGTAAGGATGCCGCTGTGTTCTACAACTATTTCCAGAACCATTGGGGCAATGAGTTGCTTATATCTGGCCAGTCGCTGAACTGCCTGCATCATGTTGGTGCTGCATAGTGCGGCGAAAAGCGGGGGATCAAAGATTTCAGCAGAGACTCTTTCTACCAGTGGTAAGGGAAAAGCAGGATCGTTTGTTTCTACCTCAAGGGCGCGCCAGAAACGAATATACTCCTCGATATTAAGGCCGCGCTCTGTCCTCGAAAACGTGTCGTCGGGCAATCCTGCTTTGCGTAGTAGATGTTGAGGCTCTAAACCCGCATCTTTTAGCAGCGCTTTCCAGCCGATATTGAGAGAGAAAGTACGGTTATGTGCCATTGTCAGGTTTCCGCAGGATGAGTGTTGTCAGGGAGCGAATCTTTTCCCGGAGAAGAGCATAACGTTTCAATCCTGGCGGTAACATTCATAAAGCGCCACAATTGTGGCAAATCACGCCAAATGAGAGGCGGCTGTACACCTTCCCTGAGTCATTGAGTCATCCATGGGCGGCCTCTCCAGCCTGGGCCCTGGATTCATTCGCGTTACCAGCTCGCCAGCTGGCGAACATCGTGGCGTGAAAATAAAGCTTGCTATCAATCGCCATCTGTGTGATCAATAGCAAGTTGATTTACTACACAGATGCGGTAATAAACGGTTTAGCGAAGCAGTTCTCATCTCAAGCGTTATCCATAGATAATCCTTCTTTAGACTCTCCTTATCGTGATTAATTAAGCTCTGTGACGCGAATAATGTTAAAGTTTTTTGAACCTGCGACAACGATGACGGTCTAAACCCGAGTAGACAGGCTCAGAAGCTGGCGCAAACGGTGATAGTGAAGGAAAGTCCTTGTATCTCCCGTTTAGCGTGAAAAGTGCATAAGAGATAGCGTTATCCCAAAGCACACGATTATTTTATTGAAATCTACCGAACATTACGTGCCCTCGGGCAAACTAAGAAATTAACAACATTAAAAAATCGCTGGTGCAGTAATAGAGTTCAGTCTGAAGTGCGCTTCAGATGTTTCTATAAGAAGTAATGACAATGATGTCATTGTTATTCTCAACCATTCAGAGCAGCGTTTTACGCTGTGACAGAAAAGCCGGGAAGGCGTTTTCTGTGAAATATGGCTAAATGTCCCTGCGGTAGAGAATGTTGTAGCAAAAAGAGGCTAACATCATGATTGACCACATTCATTTCAGATGCCCATGCTGTCATGGGTCACAGTACAGAACATCCACCTACGATGTTTCTGAAAAAAATCCGTTTGGCGCGAAATGCATTTTTTGTAAATCCGCAATGATTACATTTGATAACATCGCACCGCATATTTCCAGAAACTCGGCATCGCTGGCGTTACGGAAGTAAGAAAAGGCCCCGAAAAGGGCCTTTGATATCTGCAAATACCCTAAATAATTCGAGTTGCTTAAAGGCGGCCAGGGCGTGAGCTTCAAGAAGCATAGATAACGCCTTATCCCGGCGGCCCGTAAGGGCGAGGCTCATGGATGAACCGAGTAAACACATAAGCCGCTTGAAGTATGACGGGTATAGTAAGCATTATTACCATTTTGATCGGGCTGCCTGCGGGCAGCTTTTTAGTTTGTTTAAATTTAAATCACGCCGTACTTTTCTTCTCTTTGCCGATGTGCGTCAATGCGCAGCTACGCAATTCTTACGGAAATCTTGTTGCGTTCTATAATTCTTAAACCAGAACTAATCAGGTATTTCTATGCATATACTACCGCCCGTCCGTCCGGAAGAGAGTATCCAGCGCTTAACGGCGCTCCTGACGCCAATTGCTGAAAAAATGGTCGTTGTGCCGCGGAAACGCATGACCTGGACGCATAAAAATCAACCGCAGTTGTTCCTTTTCCTTGACGGCGAGCTCTCCATACTCCGGGCCTCGGACGGTCTGTTGATTGTCACGGTTTACCACCCACACCTGTTTGGTATTGCCGAGATGATCCAGCCGGTACGCGGCCATCAGCTGCGTGCGGAAACCGAATCGACAATACTGCGCGTTGATGCGCAAAAAGCGATGGAAGCCTTTCGCCAGCACGGCGTTTGGGAAGACGTCGCCTCACTGTTGTCGTACCACACGGCTTATCTTTTCTATCGCGACGCGCTCGTCGTACAGCAGCGAACCTACGCCGTTATCCGCAATCATTTGCAGGAAATGGGCCAGCTACCCGAAGAGACCCGGATGCGGGTCTCTATCCTGGATTATATCCAGGAACGTACGCACTTATCACGCAGCAGTGTATTAAACGTGTTGTCGGCGTTAAAAAGTGGTAATTATATTGCTTTTAAACGTGGAGGGTATTTGACGGGGGTGAATAAATTACCCGAGCGTTTTTAGCGCTGGCAGTTTGTCCAAAATTAAATAATAAAACGATTATCAGCGCGACGCTAATATTCTATTGTAGGCCCACTTAACTTTTGACGATGACATTTATTCGACAACGGGTCGACAATGGGATGATTATGAAGAAGACGCTTATTACGTTAATTATTGCTCATACTTTTACGGCGACTGCCGCTTTTGCTGCTGCGGAGACTGGAACCTGGTACGCGGGGTCTAAATTTGGCTGGTCGCACTACGGCGACTCCAGCACCGATCGGCAAGTCGATGTTGACCGTGATAACGTCGGCGGCGGTGTGTTTACCGGCTATCAGATTAACCCCTGGCTGGCGGTTGAAGGTGGATATGACTATTTAGGGAATATGGGCATCAATGGTCGCCATGGCGCAGCCGGTTCGCAAATGAAAAGTCAGGGGCTACAGCTTTCGTTGAAGGCCAGCTACAGCCTGACCAGCGACTGGGATCTGTACGGCCGGGCCGGCCTGATGGGCTACCGTGCGGAATCCGATGTGAATGGAAAAAATCGATTTGATACGGGCGTGCGTCCGGTGCTGGCTTTCGGTACCGAATATGCCTTTAATGACAGATGGTCGGGGCGCCTGGAGTACCAGTGGGTCAACAATGTGGGTAACGAAAACCAAATTGGCGTGAGCAGCGATGTGAGCTCCGTGATGGCCGGCATTAGCTACCGCTTTGGGCAATAAACGCATCGTACGGGAAGAGTCTCCTTTGAATAAAAGGGGCTCTTTATCTGCTAATGGTATACCTATGGTCATAATTACAGTATAGAACTGGTAGCCACAGGACCCGATAAAGTGTGATCGTGATCAACATTGATAATCGCCAATGCCTTTAAATATGATACAGGGAAAATAAATGTAATATATTAATGGTGATTTTATGGCAATTAAGGATTTTTTTAAACAGACCACACCTGGACGCCGTCGTTATGGCGTAGCATTATTTGTCGGGGTAGTGGCAGGGATTATGTCGGCATTTGTTAAATGGGGCGCTGAAGTTCCTTTACCGCCGCGTACTTTCTCCGGTGGCAGAGATGAATTTAACCCACCTTATCTTTTCTTACGCGACTATCTGGGCATTGACCCGACGCATACGGTTTATACTTTTTCCGAACACATCATCAATCCGGTGATGGTTACGCATATTATATTCTCATTGGTATTTGCCGTTGGCTATTGTGTCGTCGCGGAGGTCTTTCCGAAAGTTAAATTATGGCAGGGGGTATGGGCCGGGATTGTCGCAACCATCGCCGTACACTGGATTTCCTTTCCGTTACTGGGCCTGACCCCCTCTTTATTGAATATTCCTGCCGATGAATATATTTCGGAACTGGTGGGGCATATTTTTTGGTTCTGGGCCATTGAGATGATTCGTCGCGATCTTCGCAACCGCATCACCCACGAACCGGACGCTGAAGTGCCTCTTGACGCGCCGTTCAGATAATTAATCCCCACAGAGCCCGCGATCTCGCGGGTTGTGTGGGGCGGGACGTAGAGATCAGGACAGAGATGAAGGCATTGTATTCAGCGCGAAGTTGAGGATCTTCTCGCCATCAAATGAGGCATAGGGCAAGCTTTCAATCACGGCAATTTCTTGTGGTAAATGCAGTGCGCTAATAAATTGTTCAACCTTATACTGGATATGCGGTGCAACCAGTACGCCATCATAGGCAGGCGCGACGCTAAAGAAATTTTCAACCCCAACGGCGCTGATTAATAAATCTAATTGCCGATCGTCAGCAATTTTTTGCATTTTGCGGGCAATAATCCCTGCCGTTTCGCCAAACAGACAGCATATTAATAGTTTTTTCACGATTTAACCCTCGGTGAGATAGCGAAGCTACACTATTCCTCCTTTACTCACGAAAATGCGCGATGTATCAATATTTGAGGTTAATTTCTGCGGATATTTTTATTATGACGGAGAGCATCACAGATGCGAAAAACGTATGCCTCTGTGATGCTGTGAATGGCAGGGATGACTCTCAGGCTACCTTTTTTTACGTGAAATCAGGAAGCGATCGCCGGCTCGCGTGAGCTTCGTTCCATTTGTACAGTACTCGATAGCAAAATTAAAAAATTCATCAGAGTCGAGCTCGAAATCCAGTTCGAGTTTAATGGCGTCGCCGGACTGCAGAAGCTGCTTTGCCTGTTCCAGATTGCTGGCTTTTACTGTTCCCATCTCTTCACCTCGTTTTAGCGCTGGTGGCGTCCGGGGGCTATCCTACAGGCTTTGTTTTACGATCGCGTGACACGGCTTATTATTTGCGCTTTCTGCCGTTCGCCAACCGTTGCCATCGCTATGGATAAGCCGATAGCGATGGTCCGGGGTTCAATCTCAGTCGACGTTATTGAAGTAGTCCCGCGCCGCCGCCTCAACGTTCTTTGCCTCAATGCCCGTTTTCTCGGTGATTGAGGCAATAAACGGCTTGAACTTCTCCATCATCACATGACCTCCGTCCCAATGAGCGACATAAAAACGGCACTGATAACGATAAAAGTGGAGAGTTTTGTCTCCTAACGTGTAATACATATGAATCTCCGGTTCAGTATGTCGGGTGGACAACAACAAGCGATGAGCAAAGCACGCATCAACGGATTCTATCCTCCTCCCAATTTGCGGAAATTTCCAGCATGCCGTACAAAACCATCTGGAATACGTAGGGAGAGGCATTCTCCAGCCCCGTGCTATGCAACGCCTTACGCAAAATTCAGCGCAACTTCAACGGCTTCACGCCAATCTCCGACAGGCGACTTGAAAAACTCAGATGAACTATCGATACTGTATAAAAACACAGTATTATAACGGGTGAATCTATTATGTTGTTCTATGAACCGGTTGAGTTGCGTCAGATTGTGTCGATTCCGCTGTTTAGCGACCTTGTCCCATGCGGTTTTCCCAGCCCTGCGCAGGATTATATTGAGAAGGGGATCGATCTCAATGAGCTTTGTATCAGCCATCCCGCGGCAACCTATTTTGTTATGGCGACAGGCACCTCAATGGTGGATGCCGGCATTTATGAAGGTACGCTGCTGGTGGTGGATCGCGGCCTGAAAGCGAAACATGGGGATATCATCATTGCCTCAGTCGACGGTGAATACACGGTTAAGCGTCTTTGTACGCACCCCATCATGCAGCTCTTGCCGATGAACCCGGATTTTCCGCCAATTGTGCTGCGCAACGACGGTGAAGCGCTGGAGATTTTTGGCGTTGTCACTTTCAGCATCAACAGGCTCCGCTGATGTTTGCCCTGGTCGATGTGAATTCATTTTACGCCAGCTGTGAAATAGCCTTTCGCCCTGACTTACGCGGGCATCCGGTGGTGGTGTTAAGCAATAACGATGGCTGCGTCATCGCCAGAAACCACGAGGCGAAACTGCTGGAAATTCCAATGGGCGCGCCGTATTTCAAAGTGAAATCACAGTTTGAACGTCATCAGGTAGCGGTGTTTAGCAGCAACTATGCCCTTTATGGCGATATGTCCCATCGCGTCATGACGATTCTCGAAGAACTGGCGCCCGCGGTGTATCAATATTCCATTGATGAAGCGTTCGTAAATTTGACCGGGATCCATCGTTCTGAGGAGCTTGAGGCGTTTGGTCGCCACGTGCGTAGTACATTACTCCAGAGTACCGGCTTGACGGTAGGGGTCGGGATCGGGCCGACGAAAACCCTGGCCAAGCTGGCGAATTATGCGGCCAAAAGGTGGCCAAAATTCGAGGGCGTTGTCGATCTCTCATTGCCGGCCAGGCAGAGAAAACTGCTGGAGAAGGTTGCCGTCGGTGAAATCTGGGGAGTGGGGCGACGCATTGCGAAAAAGCTCAATGATATGGGGATTACGACGGCTCTTCAGCTGGCCGAGACGCCCGCTCCGCTGATCAGAAAACATTTCAGCGTTGTAATGGAGCGCACCGTGCGGGAGCTGAGAGGCGAGCCGTGTCTTGAACTGGAAGAGTATATGCCGACTAAACAGCAAATTATCTGCTCGCGTTCCTTTAGTCAGAAGGTGATTGAATACGGGGCGATGCGCGAAGCCGTCTGCAGCCATGCGGTCCGCGCCGCCGAGAAGCTGCGCGCGGAGCACCAGTACTGCCGCTATGTTTCGGTCTTTGTGAAGACCAGTCCGTTTGCGGGTCATGAAGTCTATTACAGCAAAGACGCCGGCACGAAAATCCACATCCCGACGCAGGATAGCCGGGATATCGTCGCTGCGGCGCTAAAATGCCTGGATACTATCTGGCGGGAGGGATGCCGATATCAAAAGTGTGGCGTGATGCTGGGCGATTTCTTTAGCCAGGGAGTGGCGCAGTTAGGCCTGTTTGACGACTATCAGCCGCGAGCGAATAGCGAACAGCTGATGACGGTGCTTGATTTAGTGAACCGACGTGAAAAAGGCCAGCTCTGGTTTGCCGGGCAGGGAATCGAGCGCAGCTGGGAGATGAAACGGCATATGCTGTCGCCAGCCTACACCACCCGATTCAGCGATTTGCTGCGGGTGAAATTGTAGGCTGGTATGAAAGGGAGTGGTTATCCGGAGCGGCGCTCCGGACGACAAACCGTCAAACATATCGCGCAGCGCTTATTTCAGGCCCGCCAGTTCATCGGCGGTCAGCGCTAAAGTTTGCGTTGTCCCGCTTTCGGCAGACTGCGCTGCGGCTTCCAGTACCGCCATGACGGCGAGCGCTTCTAAGGGCGATACCGGGTTGCTGATTTTGCCGGTCAGCGCATCGCGGACGTGAATATAGTACTGGCGCTGATCGCCTCGTGGCGCGCTGATTTCACTGGCGCGCAGGTTGGCATCAAACACCACCAGGCTATCGTCGTCTTCGCCCCAGCTTTCGCTGCCCGGGACCACGCCCGCCAGCAGCTGGCTCTCCTGCTGGTCAGCGCGTTGTTTGACGACGCTACCTTTATCACCATGGACGGTAAAGCGGGATACGCCGCCCGCGACCAGCATGCTGCAGTGCAGAACCACTTTGTGCTGCGGATAGTTCAGCACCACGTGCGCCCAGTCGTTGATTTCCGCGCCTTCACGCAGGGTGGCGATATTCCCCTGCACCGACTGCGGCAGGCCGAACAGCTGCAGCGTCTGGTCGATCAGATGTGGACCTAAATCAAACCACAGACCGCTGCCCGGTACGTTCTGCTCCCGCCAGCGGACGCGCACTTCCGGGCGGAATCGGTCGAAATGGGATTCAAAATGTTTAACTTTGCCGATGAGCTCCTGTTCGATAACCTGCTTCACGCCCAGATAATCGCTGTCCCAGCGGCGGTTATGGAATACCGACAGCACCCGCTGTTTCTCTTCCGCGAGGGCAATCAGTTCGCGAGCCTCCTGCATATCGAGGGTAAAGGGTTTGTCGACGACAACGTGCTTGCCGGCGTGTAAAGCCAGACGGGCAAGCGGAGCATGGGTTGCGTTAGGGGAGGCGATAACCACCAGATCGACATCCGGATGCTGGATGGCCTCTTCAGGCGATGCGATGACGGTGACGTCTGGCAGGTCACGTTTCACTTTCTCTTCATCACGCGAGGCGACAATCGCCAGATTCAGGCCGTCGACGGACTGGATCAGCGGGGCGTGAAAAGTTTTGCCGACGAAGCCGTAGCCAATCAGGGCAATATTAATGTTCTTACCGGTAGTCATAAGCATCTCCGCGTTATTAAGCATCAGCGATATGGAGCTGTATTGAGTCGTTATCCTTCAGTTCGTCCCAGGGGCGATCGAGGAAAAGCTGATGGATGTCGGCGAGTCCGGCAACCAGCCAGGGCTCGCAGTGATTCAGTTTCATATGATCGGCAACCAGCCAATGTTCCGCGCTGGCCGCCAGCATGGCGCGCTTGACTTCAGCATCCGCCTCCTGACTGGCGCTGAGGCCGAGGTCGGCGTGGAGCGCGCAGGTGCCGAGAACAGCGATATCCGCCCGATAGCGTTCCAGCAGCGAAACCGTAGCGCTACCGGCAAACAGGCGCTGCTGCATATCCCATTTCCCCCCCAGCAAAATAAGCTGAATATCCGCACGGGTGCTGAAGTGCTGGGCAATATCTAAAGAGGGGGTGATGACCGTCATTGGCCCCTGTATCTGGGTGGCGACGGCCAGCACGGTGCTCCCGGCGTCAAGAAACAGCGTGGATCCGCCGGGGATCTTCTCCGCCACCATTTTACCTAAGCGCTTCTTGGTATCCGGTAGCAGGGTGTTCCTGTTCTGCCGATTCATGGCGGAGAGATTGAGCGCGATAGCGCCGCCGTGGTTTTTCTGGGCGAGCCCCTGTTTTTCGAGGTCGCTAAGATCGCGGCGCAGCGTATCTGCAGAAACCTGCAGTCTGTCTACCAGCTCACTGATCGTGATCTGGCCTTTTTCACTGAGAATATCAATAAGATATTTTTGCCTGGCCGTTTTATGCATCGTTTGAACCCGCAAAATGCTGCAATAACTTGCATAATACAGCATTTTGCGGAAAAAGAAATCTTCACAACGCGCGGCCGCGGGGATGAGTTAATAAAGACTTTTATACGGGATGGCTTGATCAAGGGCTGAAGTCACCGTTTGAATCCACCTGACGTCGAGGCGATAAGTCGGGATTGCAGAAAAAGACAAGCGATGAATAGTCTAAAATGATACCGAGAAATAACTTGAGTTAATGAGCGTGTTTATATCAAAATTCACTATCAGCAGCGATAGCGCTGGTTTTTGCTAGCGCTTCGTCGTGAGCTGGACTTGCTGGCGACGGTCCGGTTGGCAGAAATATAATTCATATGGATGGCATGACGTTTTCTCACTATTTCCGTTTGGGTTGAATGCTGAAAATATTAATCCCGGATGGGCACCTCGAAGTTAATTGGTGAGGGGAATGCCCGTCACGCCAGATAGCTATTTTACTTAAAGTTCGTTGAGTGCCCGTTCTCAGGTCAAAAAATAATGTTTATTTATATCGTGTTTTTTAAAACGACGATAGCTGTACTGTGCGTATCGTTAGCTATCTGGATAATACTTGATTTACTTTCGTCAGCAGGCTAAATCGATGTTGAATATTGTTATTAAAAATAATAACCAGTTCTTTAATTTGGGATTTCATTTTTTATTGCAAGCGCTCTTCCCGGAATACTCGTTCTCTACACAGGTCACCGCATCGCTTAACGAAGAGCTCGTGCGTGATGCAGACGTCGTCGTACTGGATTTATGTCGCGGAGAAGAGTTCGTATGTCATCCAGAGTTGTTAAATCGTAAACCGGGATTGCTGATCGGCGTGGTTGCCAGGCTAAATCATCGAGGGAGAGGCGCTTTGCCGCTCTGCTTGAAGGAGATAGTTTTTGTTGGGCGCGATGAGAAGCTCTCTCAGGTTATTGCGAAAATTAAACTTTCATGGGTTCTGACGCCTCCGTCAGCAAAAGAAAAGCTGGCGCTCCGGTGCGATAGTTGCCCGCAGAGGACGCTTTCCCCGCAGCAGAGAATCATCGCGGCGGCAATTTATCAGGGGTTAACGGTGAACACGATTGCCAGAAAGCTATCGCTTTGCAATAAAACGGTTTTTGCCCACAAGCGTCTTATTATGTCTAAATTCGATCTACGCAATGATTTAGACCTCGTACTATTGCTGCGTCATCTGGATAACGCACGCCGGGTTGCGAAAGATAATTCTTAACCTTGCAAACCGGCAAGATCGCTCTATTCTTATTTTGCTTACTAAAATGGAGGAAAAAGCAATGTGTACTAATTTGCATGACAACGCTCGTCAATACGCAGAAGAGAAAAAATGAACGGCTCCTGCTAGCCTGCCTTCCCGTCAGCCCAGCGTCTGGCGGCAGGTGATAATGCAGGCTAGACACCGTATTGCAAAGTTCATCAGCAACCCGCCGCCGGCGGGTTCTTTTTTTCAGCCCTCCCGCTTTTCGCCAGTGAATTCAGCAGCATGCCCTGATTAGCTCTTGCGTAACCGTCGCGTAAGGCTAGACTACGGAAATGTGCATGAGTTAACGGAGGTCCTGTGGACGCCATTAAGGGATCGGAACTGAACGTGCCGGATGCCGTTTTTGCATGGGTGTTCGACGGGCAGGGCGGCGTAAAGCCGTTGGTCGACAGTGACACCATTGATAAAGAGCATCCTTGTTGGCTGCATCTCAACTATACCCATGTGGATAGCGCGGAATGGCTGGCATCGACGCCGCTGCTGCCCAATAACGTGCGTGACGCGTTGGCCGGGGAGAGCACTCGTCCGCGAGTGACGAGGATTGGCGATGGGGCGTTAATCACGCTGCGCTGCATCAATGGCAGTACCGATGAGCGCCCGGACCAGCTGGTCGCGATGCGTCTTTATATGGATGAGCGCTTGATTGTCTCCACCCGGCAGCGCAAAGTCCTGGCGCTGGACGATGTACTCGGCGATTTGCGCGAGGGCAACGGTCCGGTTGACGGTGGCGGCTGGCTGGTGGAGGTCTGCGATGCGCTGACCGATCACGCCAGCGAGTTTATCGAGCAGCTTCACGACCGGATTATCGATCTGGAAGATGATTTATTGGATCAGCAGGTTCCGCCGCGCGGTTTCCTGGCGCTGTTGCGTAAACAGCTTATCGTCATGCGCCGCTATATGGCGCCGCAGCGCGATGTGTATGCCAGATTAGCCAGCGAGCGTCTGCCGTGGATGACGGACGATCACCGGCGCCGGATGCAGGACATTGCCGAACGTCTGGGGCGAGGTCTGGATGAGATTGATAGCTGCATCGCCCGCACGGCGATTATGAGCGATGAGATCGCGCAGATTATGCAGGAGTCGCTATCGCGAAGAACCTATACGATGTCGTTGATGGCCATGGTTTTTCTGCCCAGTACCTTTTTAACCGGTCTCTTTGGCGTCAACCTCGGCGGCATTCCCGGCAATAGCTGGCATATGGGTTTTGCCATTTTCTGCCTAATGTTAGTCGTTCTCATTGGGGGTGTTACATGGTGGTTGCATCGTAGTAAATGGCTGTAAAGAATCGTCTTTTGTCGCGATGATGATGGTGAAAACCCGGCAATGTTTGAGCGAAATCAATAAACCATCTACCCATTCAGGGCAATATCTCTCTCGCAGGTGAATGCAACGTCAAGCGATGGGCGTTGCGCTCCATATTGTCTTACTTCCTTTTTTGAATTACTGCATAGCACAATTGATTCGTACGACGCCGACTTTAATGAGTCGGCTTTTTTTTTGCGCTCTGTTTCTCAGCTTCTACGCTTAACGGGTGTACCCGCCCACAACCGGGAGTCAATATGCGTAATAAACAGCTGAACTCAATTCCCATTCCGCCGGAACCCAACGATCCGGTACCGGTCCACGATCCCAAACCTCGCCCGCGCCCGTTACCCGACCCGCCGCCTGACGATGAGCCGATTAAATTGTCGCATCGGGAGCGGAGATCTGCGACGATACGCGCCAGCAGATTGTCCGCCCCTAAATGTAATGCGAGAAATAATTGTGACCGCTTTTTCAACTCTGAATGTATTGCCCGCCGCCCAGCTAACTAACCTGAATGAACTGGGGTATCTTTCGATGACCCCGGTTCAGGCCGCGGCTTTGCCGGCGATTCTTGCGGGTAAAGATGTCCGCGTGCAGGCAAAAACCGGCAGCGGTAAAACGGCGGCATTCGGCCTCGGGCTACTTCAGCACGTTGACGCCTCGCTGTTCCAGACGCAGTCGCTGGTGCTGTGCCCGACCCGCGAGCTGGCGGATCAGGTCGCCGGCGAGCTGCGTCGGCTGGCGCGCTTCATGGCGAATATCAAAATTTTAACCCTCTGCGGCGGCCAGCCCTTTGGCGCCCAGCGCGATTCGCTACAGCATGCGCCGCATATTATCGTTGCTACGCCGGGGCGGTTGCTCGATCACCTGCAAAAGGGCACCGTATCGTTAGATGCCCTACAAACGCTGGTGATGGACGAAGCGGACCGCATGCTGGATATGGGCTTTAGCGATGCCATTGATGAAGTGATCCGCTTTGCGCCGGCTTCGCGCCAGACGCTGCTGTTTTCCGCTACATGGCCGGAAGCGATAGCGGCAATCAGCGGCCGCGTACAAAACAACCCGCAGACTATTGAAATTGACGCCGTTGATGCACTGCCGGCTATCGAGCAGCAGTTTTTTGAAACCTCGCAACACGGCAAAATCGCGCTGCTGCAAAAGCTGTTGAGCCAGCATCAGCCCGCCTCCTGCGTGGTGTTCTGCAACACCAAAAAAGATTGTCAGGCCGTCTGCGACTCGCTAAACGCCGCCGGGCAAAGCGCGCTGTCGCTGCATGGCGACCTTGAACAGCGCGATCGCGACCAGACGCTGGTGCGCTTTGCTAACGGGAGCGCGCGCGTGCTGGTGGCGACCGATGTTGCTGCGCGCGGGTTAGATATCAAGTCGCTTGAGCTGGTGGTGAACTATGAACTGGCCTGGGATCCGGAGGTTCACGTACACCGTATTGGTCGTACCGCCCGCGCCGGTGAAAGCGGCCTGGCGATTAGCCTCTGTGCGCCGGAAGAGGCGCAGCGTGCAAATATCCTTGCCGAAATGCTGCAAATGAAGCTCAACTGGATGAGTGGGCCGACGAATAGCAGCGTTGTGCCACTGCAGGCAGAGATGGCCACGCTATGCATTGATGGCGGCAAAAAAGCGAAGATGCGCGCGGGCGATGTGCTGGGGGCGTTGACCGGTGATATCGGTCTTGAGGGCGCAGATATCGGTAAGATCGCCGTTCATCCGGCGCATGTCTACGTTGCCGTGCGTCAGGGCGTCGCGCATAAAGCGTTTAAGCAGCTACAAAACGGGAAAATTAAAGGTAAAGCCTGCCGGGTTCGTTTGCTGAAATAAGCGCGGAAAAGGCGTCTCAGGCGCGTACCTGAGACGCAAAGACGTTATTTTACTTCCACAACGTTCAGGCGCAGCTCATCCAGCTGCGCGTCATCTTCTTCCGGCTGCCAGCCGGCCGGCTGCATCGGAATCTCTTCACGATCGAACGCCAGATCGCCGCCGTCAACGACCGCAGAGCCGTGCTGAATGCCTTTAAAGTCGAACAGGTTGACGTCGCTGAGATGGGAAGGCACCACGTTCTGCATCGCGCTAAACATCGTTTCGATGCGCCCTGGATAGCGTTTGTCCCAGTCGCGCAGCATGTCGGCAATGACCTGGCGCTGGAGGTTGGGCTGCGAGCCGCACAGGTTGCACGGAATAATCGGAAAACCTTTCGCCTGGGAGAAACGCTCAATATCTTTTTCCCGGCAGTAGGCCAGCGGGCGAATCACGATATGTTTACCGTCATCGCTCATCAGCTTCGGCGGCATCCCTTTCATCTTCCCGCCGTAGAACATATTCAGAAACAGAGTCTGCAGGATGTCGTCGCGGTGGTGGCCGAGGGCGATTTTGGTCGCGCCCAGCTCAGAAGCGGTGCGGTAAAGAATGCCGCGGCGCAGACGTGAGCAGAGCGAGCAGGTGGTTTTACCTTCCGGGATTTTTTCTTTAACAATGCCGTAGGTATTTTCTTCAACAATCTTGTATTCAACGCCCAGCTGCTCAAGATATTCCGGCAGGATATGTTCGGGGAAGCCCGGCTGTTTTTGATCGAGGTTGACCGCCACCAGGGAGAAGGAAATTGGCGCGCTTTTCTGCAAGTTGCGCAAAATCTCCAGCATGGTGTAGCTGTCTTTACCGCCGGAGAGGCAAACCATGATGCGGTCGCCTTCTTCAATCATATTAAAATCAGCGATCGCCTCGCCGACGTTACGGCGCAGGCGCTTCTGCAATTTGTCGATATTGTATTTTTCTTTCTTTGTAACTTGCTGATTATCAAGCATTATAAACGTTCTCTGAAACGAAAAGGCATGTAAGGGGCAAAGTTAACTTCACGGTGCAAGCCCGGCGTCAGGCATTGATAGCCGATCGCCGTTCATTTCATCCATCCCTGTACTGTCGACTTTGAACACCATTTATTGCGTTTTCATGCCCCATCTGGTTAACAATGGTTAGCACCGGCTTACAGCAGCCAGCAGGCAAAAGTATGTCGCGTATGGTACGGATTCCGACGACGAATGCCAGCGCGTTTTACGGCGGCTTTCCATCTGCTAACGATAGTGCGGCGAGTTTTGGCCTCAATCCCCCCTCCGGGCAGAAAGACAAACGTCGTTTTCAGGCTCGCCAGCGTCACACGCCCGGTGATGGAGTGTATCTGGTAAAAGGGTGCGAGAATTTATTGTTCGCGATAATCAAAAAGCGTTGGCAAGGTACCTCGCTTTTTTTTAAAGCAGGGGCCTTGTTCCTGCTTTTGCCATAATCCGCCAGGATCGCGATATAATTATTTGCATCCTGATAATTACACAGCGAAGGTATTTGGCGCAGGTGAATAACAGCGGTAAAGTTTGAGTAAAAATAACCTGATGCAGACTGATTCCCTACAACGCCAGAGCAGTTAGATTTTTTCCTGATAATAATCTGAATATGTGCCTGCTCAATGGGGGTTTTCCTTGCAAAACGAAGCGCTTATCCAGCCCACATTCTTATTTCTCGGATTATGAATAAGGCAATTACAAAAATTGACAGTTGCCTGATGTTTTTATGAGATTTAAACTTTCACTGCAACTTATGGATTAACTTTGATTATGGGAATAAAAATGAAAAAAAGTACCGTTGCAGTAATGATGATAGCGACTCTTTCAGGATCAGCTTATGCCGAGTCAATGCAGCTAAGCCCAAATTTTTCTGCGGAAAGTTTTACTGTATCGACGTCTGCAGGGATGCTGAGTGGGAAATCACAGGAGAGAGTTTATGACGCGGATACGGGGCGAAAGGTCAGTCAACTTGACTGGAAAATAAAGAATGTCGCCATTGTGAAAGGTGATATCTCATGGGATGCCTACTCCTTTTTGACGCTGACCGCCCGCGGCTGGACGTCGTTGGCTTCAGGCTCAGGACATATGGATGACTATGACTGGATGAACGATAACCAGTCCGGTTGGACAGATCATTCATCTCATCCCAGCACCAATGTCAATTATGCCAATGAATACGATCTCAGCGTGCAGGGCTGGCTTTTCCAGGACGACAATTATAAAGCGGGCGTAATTGCGGGTTATCAGGAAACGCGTTTCAGCTGGACGGCTACCGGAGGTTCTTACAATTATGATAACGGTGCGACGACTGGCAATTTTCCGACCGGTGAGCGTGGGATAGGATACAGCCAGAGATTCTCCATGCCCTATATCGGTCTCGCGGGTCAATATCGTATCAATGACTTTGAGTTTAATGCCTTGTTTAAATTCAGTGATTGGGTCAGAGCTCATGATAACGACGAACACTATATGCGTGAGTTGACCTTTCGCGAGAAATCAACTAATTCGCGTTATTATGGTACATCGGTTGATGCCGGGTATTACATCACGCCTCATGCCAAGGTTTTTACTGAATTCACCTATAGTAAATATGAAGAGGGTAAGGGAGGCACTCAGATTATTGATACCTATAGCGGTGAATCAGCTTCAATTGGAGGAGATGCTGCCGGCATTGCAAATAAAAACTATACCATCACAGCCGGACTTCAATATCGATTCTAAATCATTACCGCCCGTGGATATAGCAAGCAAAACTCGCTAATCCCGGAGCGCGCGATAATCAGTATGGAGTGTCTCCCGCTCTGAGGGCACTCCATTATCCACGGCCATATCACCCAATGCTTCAGAGGATGGATTGTGGCAAGCACAAAGGGATCGCCCAGGAATTGCTAAAAACCGAAGGTAAATGCAAGGCGCTTATCCTCGTGTGCCGGCATTTCATTTATCTCCTCGTATGCTCTACCTGTGGCGCAAAATCCGCCACGAACAAAGATACGATTCACGAATGCATCAGGTAACCTTCAGGTAGGGGCGCGAAAAGATGAGTTTGTCCGGGCAAAGAGAAGGCAATTGAACCGAAAGGGAAATGGGCAGGCAATGATGATGCCTGCCGCCGGCAATTATTTAGCGCAATAGACGCGCGCTTCACGCGGAGTATAAATACCCAGGGTGACAAAACCCAGCAGGCCGTTGACAAAAGTCTGCTGCACTTCAGTACGGACTACTTTGTCGGCGCCGCCGCAGACTTTGGCAGCATCAATTTGCTTCGACTGGCCAATGCCGCTGACAAAGAAGTGGTGAGTGGTGACCTGCTGAGGTTGAACGGTGACGCCAGGATTTACCGAGAAGCTCTGCTGGGCGCAACCAGAAATAGCGGCTGCGGCGAAAACTACCATAATTAACTTTTTCATTTCATCCCTATAATTGTTGTAAAACATACCCATGTTCGGGCAAAGGTTTTATACAGCAAAATGAAAAAGACACAACGTACTAATTTTTATAGTACCAGGTAAATGATTCCCCTATCTGCGATGCTGCGGGTACGGCCCAGTGCTCAGATTGCGGAAAAAAAGCCCGCACAGCGGCGGGCAGAGTAGGTTTACCGCACGACCAGCACCGAACATTCCGCATGGCGGACAACGGCGGCGGCGTTAGAGCCCAGCAGATAGGTGGTGATATCGGGACGGTGCGAAGAGATAATCACCAGATCCGCGGGGAGAGACTTCGCCATAGCAAGGATTTTATCTTTTGGCGAGCCTTCCGAAACGTGTAAATGGACACGGTCTTCGGGAATAGTAAACTTTTTCACAATCTCTTTCAGCCGCGATTCCGATTCGGCTTTGAGGTCATCCATCGCCGGCAGCTCTGCGGTGTAAGCCATTCCCAGCGAAGCGTAATAGGGAAGGGAGGGAATGACGGTCAGGAAATGCACCTCGGCATCATCGATTCTGGCTTCAGCTTCAACATGCTTGATAACGCGATCGGTTAATTCTGTATCGGAAATATCGATGGGCACAAGAATCATTCTGTTCATAAAACCTCCTGTTTAAGTAACCACTTAAAGTGTAGGCCATCCAGTTGATTATTGTACATTGAGCGCAATCACACTTTCGCCATCAGGCACGGCGGCGTTCAGTAAATTTTCCTTTGATCACGCCGTCGTAAAAACGGCCTTTAGAAACCACCTGGAGAAAGTCGCGGAAAATGCGCGGCGGGACGCCGAGATACTGTAGGGTTTTGTTATCGCGAAAACGAATTTCAAGAATACCGGAGGACTCATCGTAGGCGATGGAATGGATACGGGATGATTTCACGGGATGATGGTGCATGGCGGGCGTCCTCTACGGCTACGGCGGTTCCTGGTAGCAATATAACATTCATCGGTCGATTATTTTAAAGCAATTGATATATTGTTTTGCTTTGAATGCAGTCGATGGCCGGGAGGGGAAGAGAAAGCCCGCCGTTGCCAGCGGGCCCGCAGATTAGAACTGGTAAACCAGGCCTAAAGCAACCACGTCATCGGTAGAGATGCCGTTGTTGGAATAGAAGCTATCGTCTTCGTCCAGCAGGTTGATTTTGTAATCAACGTAGGTGGACATATTACGGTTGAAGTAATAAGTCGCACCAATGTCAGCATATTTAACCAGATCTTTGTCACCATCGGTTTTGCTCAAATCTTTACCTTTAGACATCAGGAAAGAGACCGCCGGACGCAGACCAAAGTCGAACTGATACTGCGCAGTTACTTCAAAGTTCTGGGTTTTATTGGCGACGCCGTTGCCGTTACCGTATGGCGTCATGTTGCGGGTTTCGGAATACATGGTTGCCAGGTAAATATTGTTGGCATCGTATTTCAGGCCGGTAGTCCAGGCTTCCGCTTTATCGCCCTGTGCGGTAGTTCGGGTCATCTGATCGTTGGTACGGTCAGAAGAGGTGTAGGCGGCGGCAGCGCTGATACCCATACCGAAATCATAAGAAGTTGACAGACCAAAACCGTCGCCGTTGGCGTTACGTACGCTGCGATCGCCGTTGTTGGTGCCTTCGCCGCTGCCTGCGTTTTCATTTTTACCCTGATACTGCAGGGCGAAGTTCAGGCCGTTAACCAGACCGAAGAAGTCATTGTTACGGTAGGTCGCTACGCCGTTAGCGCGGCCGGTCATAAAGTTATCGGCCTGGGTGTAGGAGTCGCCGCCGAACTCTGGCAGCATATCGGTCCAGCCTTCTACGTCGTACAGTACGCCGTAGTTACGGCCATAGTCGAATGAACCGTAGTTAGCGAATTTTAGACCCGCAAACGCCAGACGGGTCCAGGACTGGTTGTCGGCGCCTTCGGTGTTGTTCGCCTGAACGTTATATTCCCACTGACCGTAGCCGGTCAGCTGATCGTTAATCTGAGTTTCGCCTTTGAAGCCAAGACGGACGTAGGATTGATCGCCATCTTTAGATGAATCATCGGAGAAATAATGCAGACCATCTACCTTGCCATAGAGGTCCAGTTTATTTCCGTCTTTATTATAAATCTCAGCAGAGTGAGCAGCGCCAGCAGCTAACAATGCCGGGATAACGAGGGCCAGTACTTTTCTTTTCATTTAGACAATCCTTTAACGGTTTTTGTTTTAGCTTCCTCCTGGGAAGTGAACTCATGCTAAATGAGCAAATTAAGATATGGTAAATATCAATTGTTACGATATGAGTAAAATCTAAAATAAATAATTCAACTGAAATGGTGATAATTATAATGAATGATTTTGAGAAATGCATACAAAATAAAAATTATACACGGTGATTTTAATATCGTATTATCCGCCCGTTATATGCCTTTTATTGTCAT
This sequence comes from Klebsiella sp. CN_Kp113, assembly GCF_040064585.1. Taxonomy (NCBI): domain Bacteria; kingdom Pseudomonadati; phylum Pseudomonadota; class Gammaproteobacteria; order Enterobacterales; family Enterobacteriaceae; genus Klebsiella; species Klebsiella sp. CN_Kp113. The sequence continues at coordinate 55,884 of NZ_JBEAID010000019.1, forward strand.
CTAAGAATTTATGTTGCCCTCCGTTCCTGAGAATGGTTTTTATTGAGCGGTAAAATGACAAGCCCGAATGAATATTCGGGCTTTTTTTATGGGTGGCTAAAAAAGCGTCAGTAAATTAGCTTTCGGTTGCCGGTTTTTCCACCTTACCGGCCAGCTGGGCAAGGAAGTCATAGCGTTTTTGTAAATCCGCCGTCGCATCCTTCCACAGCTGTTCCGCGACTTCCGGCTGCTGCGCGTTAAGGCGGCGGAAGCGCTGCTCGTTCAGGAGCGTTTCTGCCAGCGCGTCTGACGGCGGACGGGAGTCCAGCGCCAGCGGAAGTTTACCTTCATCGGCGCGACGTGGGTCAAAGCGATACAGCGGCCAGAATCCGGTCGCGGTCAGCTGACGCATCTGATCGTGGCTCAGCGCCAGATCGTAACCGTGTTCTTCGCAAGGGCTGTAGGCAATAATCAGCGACGGGCCCGGATACGCTTCCGCTTCCTGAATCGCTTTTACCGTCTGGTTCAGCTGCGCGCCAAGGGAAATCTGCGCGACGTAAACGTGGCCGTACATCATCATGCTGACGCCGAGGTCTTTGCGCGCCTTGCGCTTACCGTGTTCGCCAAACTTGGTGACCGCCCCCAGCGGGGTGGCTTTTGATGCCTGGCCGCCGGTGTTGGAATAGCATTGGGTATCGAGCACCAGAATATTGACGTTTTCGGTCAGGCTCAGCACGTGGTCAAGACCGCCGAAGCCGATATCGTAGGCCCAGCCATCGCCACCGATTAGCCAGATCGATTTCTCGACCAGCGCGTCGGCGTCGGTTAGCAGCTCTTTCGCGTCGGCTTCATTTGCCAGAACCTTACGCAGCTCGGCCACCTGTTCGCGGCGTACTTCAGGCGTTGCTTCCGCGTGCAGCGCGTCGTTAAGCGCGGGCGGAAGTTTATCGGCGAACTGCGACAGCAGACGCATTACGCGCTGACGGTGCTGATCGACGGTGAGGCGGAAACCGAGACCAAACTCGGCGTTATCCTCGAACAGCGAGTTAGCCCACGCCGGCCCGCGGCCGTTGGCATCGGTGGTGTAGGGCGTGGAAGGCAGGTTGCCGCCGTAAATCGATGAACAGCCGGTGGCGTTGGCAATCAGCATCCGGTCGCCGTAGAGCTGAGTCAGCAGCTTGATATACGGCGTTTCGCCGCAGCCGGAGCAGGCGCCGGAGTATTCGAACAGCGGGCTGATCAGCTGCGAGGTGCGGATATCGATACGCTCCAGCTTGCTGCGGTCCATTTCCGGCAGATTGAGGAAGTAGTCATAATTCACTTTCTCTTCTTCAACATGTTCAAGGCGCGACATCATATTGATGGCCTTGATTTCCGGGTTCTGCCTGTCTTTGGCCGGACAAACCTCGACGCAGAGATTACAGCCGGTGCAATCTTCAGGCGCGACCTGCAGAACGTACTTCTGGCCGCGCATATCGCGGGATTTAACGTCCAGAGAATGCAGGCTGGCCGGGGCATTTTCCATCGCGTCCGGGGAGACCACTTTCGCGCGGATTGCCGAGTGCGGGCAGGCGGCCACGCAGTGGTTACACTGGGTGCAAAGTTCTTCCTTCCAGATAGGGATCTCTTCGGCGATATTGCGTTTTTCCCAGCGGGTGGTGCCCATCGGCCAGGTACCGTCCGGCGGCAGGGCGGAGACCGGAAGCGCATCGCCGAGCCCGGCCAGCATGGCGGCGGTCACGGTTTTGACGAAATCCGGCGCGGCGTCGGAGACGACCGGCGGGCGGTTCGGGCTGTTGGCATCGACCTGCTGCAGCGGCACTTCCGCCAGCGACTCGCGGGCCAGGGCCAGCGCCTGCCAGTTGCGTTCGACCAGCTCCTGACCTTTGCTGCTGTAGCTTTTAGCAATCGCGCCCTGCAGCTCCGCCAGCGCGCTATCGCCCGGCAGGATCTGCGTCAGATGGAAAAAGGCCATCTGCATGACGGTGTTGATACGCGCTCCAAGGCTACACTCGCGGGCGATTTTTGCCGCGTTAACGATATAAAACCGCGCTTTTTTCTGATTCAGCGTGGCCTGGACTTCCTGCGGCAGACGCGACCAGACCTCTTCGGCGCCGTAAGGCGTGTTGAGCAGGAAAATACCGCCGGGCTTCAGGCGTTCAACCATCTGATACTTGTCGATAAACTGCAGCTGGTGGCAGCCGACGAAATCCGCCTGTGAAATCAGATAGGAAGAACGAATCGGCTTCTCGCTAACGCGCAGATGGGAAACCGTCAGGCCGCCGGCCTTTTTCGAATCATAGACGAAATAGCCCTGCGAGAACCAGGGCGTCGAGTTACCGATAATCTTGATATTGTTTTTGGTGGCCGAGACGCTGCCGTCGCTGCCGAGCCCGTAAAACAGGGCTTCCAGCTTCGCCTCCGACGGCAGCGTGTTTTCTACCAGCGGCAGCGAAAGATTGGTGACGTCATCGTAGATGCCGACGGTAAAGCGCGGCTTGGGTTTAGCGGCGCTCAGTTCGTTGAATATCGCCAGGACGCACTCCGGCCCGAACTCTTTTGAAGAGAGACCATAGCGGCCGCCAATGGTACGCGGCAGGGTTTCTCGCTCGCCGCGGTTGAAGGCTTCCGCCAGCGCGGTCATCACGTCGAGATACAGCGGCTCAGCCTGGGCGCCCGGTTCCTTGGTGCGGTCAAGCACCGCTACGGCGCGGGCGCTTACCGGCAGCGCTTCCAGCAGGTGGGCAGCGGAGAAGGGGCGGTAAAGACGAACTTTCAGTACACCGACTTTTTCACCGCGGCTCAGCAGTTCATCAACCACTTCCTCACAGGTGCCGATTGCGGAGCCCATAATCACGATAACGCGCTCGGCCTGTGGATGGCCGTAGAACTCAAACGGTTTGTACTGACGCCCGGTGGCGGCGGCAAAATCGTTCATCGCCGTTTCAACGTGCGCGTAAACCGCGTCGTACCACGGGTTAGTTGCTTCACGTGACTGGAAGTAGGTATCCGGATTCGCTGAGGTGCCGCGGATTACCGGATGTTCGGGGTTCAGGGCGCGCTGGCGATGTTCATCGATTTTATCCTGCGGCAGCAGGCTGAGAAGGGTATCGTCCGCCAGCGGGGCGATTTTGTTGATTTCGTGCGAGGTGCGGAAACCATCAAAGAAATGAATAAATGGCACCCGGCTTTGCAGCGTGGCGATATGCGAAATCAGCGCAAAATCCTGGGCTTCCTGGACGCTGCTGGCGCAGAGCATCGCGCAGCCGGTCTGACGCACGGCCATGACGTCCGAGTGATCGCCGAATATGGAGAGCGCGTGGGTTGCCACGGTGCGGGCGGCGACGTGCAGAACAAACGGCATCAGCTGGCCGGCCAGTTTGTACAGCGTCGGGATCATCAGCAGTAAACCCTGCGATGAAGTAAAAGAGGTCGAGAGGGCGCCAGTTTGCAGCGCGCCGTGTACGGCGCCGATTGCCCCGGCTTCCGACTGCATTTCGACGACGCGGGGGACATCGCCCCAGACGTTTTTCAGCCCGTTGCCCGCCCAGGCGTCCGCCTGCTCCGCCATCGTGGAGCTGGGCGTGATCGGGTAGATGGCGATAACTTCACTGGTGCGAAACGCGACTGAAGCAACCGCGCCATTACCGTCGATAGTGATCATATCAATACTCACATTGCTAAATTTTTGATAAAAAAGTTTTTATGCCCATTGATACACGCTGAGCACTCGCTGAGCTCTTCTGCGAAACCGCTATCGGCGCGATTCCACGGTAGCGGAAAGTTCGTATCTCACCTGCCTGGTAACGGGGTTGCGTTACCTGCATCGCTACGGGCAGGGTGACCGGGTTTGTGAATCACTGTTTAAGTATAGACCCCAGAGGAACATGATTTTTTGATCTCCAGTAGCGACAAAATCCATAGTTCAGATAAATTAATTCAAGGTATTACATAGGTGCCTACGTATGAACGACACCCTACACCAAAATCAGTGGCGTCATTTTTCCATAAGTAGCAGTGTGGCGAATTTCGCCAGTCAAAGCCTCCTGACCGACAACACTGTCTTAATTACCTGTAGGTAATTTATTCGAGTTTTGCTATATTTTAGATACTTGATGGTAAATGGCGTTAGAATCATTGCGATGGATAAATACGAAATCAGACGACAGCGCTTGCTCTATATCCGTGATAATTTATGCGGCGGTAAGGCTGTTGATGTGGCCCGAACCCTTGGACGGGAGCCTTCTTACGTCTCAAGGATGCTCTACCCCGAAGGCAAAAAGCAAAAGAAAAGGATAGCTGACGAGATGGTCGAACTTATTGAATCTTCGTTCAATCTGCCCCGTGGATGGATGGACGGTATCACCGGTAATATTGATATCGAGCGAGAACCGGTAGAGGATTCGCCGCAGATGCCATATGTCATTGAGGTTCTGGATGCCCAGGCCAGCGCAGGGCCGGGCTGCATTGTCTCCAGTGAGGTTGATGAAACGGTGAATAGCATCACCTATGACTCTGCCGGCGCGCTGCGGCTTTTTGGTAACCGGCCCGCAGAGCATATCAAGGTGATCACGGTCTCCGGCGATAGCATGTCCGGCACCATTGAGACCGGTGACTACATTTTTGTCGATGTCTCGAAAGACTACTTTGAAGGTGACGGCATTTATGTCTTTTCTTTTAAAGGCGCGGTGCTGGTGAAACGTCTTCAGTTCACGGCGGATGGGCTGCTCGTTCACTCGGATAACAGCAAATATGCGGACTGGACGATTGGCGAAAGCCATGAACAGTATCTGAAGATCATTGGTCGCGTGATTTATAGCCACAGCGTTAAACGCTTTGTTTAAAGGCGTTCATTGCCGCGCAGCTTCGCCATCCTGTTTCTGTCATAAACCCTGAGCTCAGCCATAAGCATTACCCGGGTATGCCACCTGTACGCCGGGCATACCTGCGGCTTCTCACCCCCCAATCCTGTGACCCGCTGTTCAACACTACCCGCCTCGGACCTTTTCAGCTGTTTTTACGCGTCAGGCCACTATTTTTTCAAAAATATTTTCAATATTTTCAATTGGTTAATTTGTTTTTTTCATAAAGTATACCTATGGGTATTTATTTTTAAATAACCCTGAGGTATTCTTTTGTCATCAGCTTGATAGACAGCACTATCCGGATGATGAAATACAACGATTCATAACTGAATCTACGTGGCTGAAAAGCCAGCGCCATGGCGCAGTGCGCTTTGGGGTGAAGCCATTGGCAAGGATCCGATTGCCGAAGGCATTCCGCCAAAGCCCATTAAAGGAGACCGCAATGTCCCGTAAAACCGCGTTTAATGGCTCCGCTGCGGGCCGACGTCGCGCGCAGCGCTCCCACTTACAAAATCCGCAAACGCTCAGTTCAGATCTTATCCATCGGCCCACGCCGTCCCGCGCTCAGATTCAGGCAAAAGGGAAGCACCATACGCCTGAACGTATTGAGGACGCATTGCCGATTAAATTTGTGGCACAGGATATTTTTTGGCAGCGCGAGGAATATAAACGGCAAATTGAGCGAGCGACCATCATTTATCAGCAAGAATTTGCACACCAGTATGCGCAGCCAGGAACCTGGCTCTTCCAGAGGGCAATTTATGCGCTTGGTTTGCAAAAAAGAAAGAAAGTAACGGCGAGGTAACGCCTTAGTGCCAGGAAAAATGACCCTGCGCTTCGTTATTTACCATCATAACTCATAGTGAAAGAAGGGAGGGTATATGTCCGATCCTGTTTCCGGTACGTCGATAATTGTTGCTGGTGGATTAATGGGCGCTGGTATGTTTGGCCTGGTGACAGGTATTGATTATGGCGTTGTTTTTGGGGCTTTTGCTGGCGCGGTATTTTATGTTGCGACGGCGGTTAATATCACGCGCTTTAGACTCGTCGCCTATTTTATGACTTCTTTTATTGTCGGCGTTTTGGGTTCCGGGTTAATTGGTACGAAGCTGGCTATCTGGACCGGATACAATGAACGACCTTTAGACGCGTTAGGCGCCGTGCTGATATCCGCGCTGATTATTAAGATACTCACGTTCCTGAATAATCAAGAACTAACCGACCTCTACAAAATACTAACCCGCAACAATAGTGGGCGCCCGAATGGGAAATGAACTTCCCGCGCTGCTTAATGCCGTTCTCTGCGCTTTGATCACCCTAACCTTAATGTTTTATCGGCGCGCCCGGTACAGAAGGTATCGACCATGGATATCATATACGGCTTATTTACTGGTAATCACCTATGCCAGCATACCGTTTCGTTATCTCTTCGGCTTGTATACGTCGACCCACTGGTTGGTTGTTACCGTGAATTTTTTTGTCTTTATTGCCGTGTTCCTGGTGAGGGGGAATATTGCGCATTTAATCGATAAATGAGGAATAAATGAATAAAGATGAGATTTTTAATGCCATTCTGGAAAAGGAGGGCGGTTATGTAAATCATCCTGATGATAAAGGAGGTCCGACAAACTGGGGGATTACTCAAGTCACCGCACGGGCTCATGGTTATGATGGCGATATGCAAAAACTGACGCGCCAACAGGCGCTGGATATTCTCAACGCTGACTACTGGATTGCGCCCCGGTTCGATCATGTTGCTGAAATATCTACCGCGATCGCTGAAAAACTGTGTGACGCCGGGGTCAATATGGGGCCTGTTCTGCCGGGTAAGTGGCTTCAACGCTGGTTAAATGCTTTTAATCATCGTGGGGTACTTTATCCGGATCTTATAACCGATGGTGTTATTGGCCCCAGGACCTTAAATGCCTTGAGCCATTATGTTATTCGAAGAGGCAGTGAAGGGGAGCTTGTACTGCTACGGGCATTAAACTGTAGCCAGGGGCAGTATTATCTGGAGTTAGCAGAAAAAAGTGAGGCTAATAAATCATTTATATATGGTTGGTTAAGGGCTCGGATAGCTATGTAATTTTCTGTTTTATTAATCTAATTCGTTCAGTAACTGAAATCTGGAGAAAGTGAATATGTATACATCTAATGATTTAACCCTCTCAATGTTTTACTCATCTGCCATTGCTGAGGAAACTGGTAATAAAGTCGCAACGCTCACCGTTCAAACCATGGGGCCATCAGCGGAAATTTTACAAATCAGTAAGTTGCACTGTATTACTGATGAAAATAAAGCGAAACGTTATAGTATTGGCGAGCAGTTTATTGCTAATGGCTCCGACTCTCTTCTCGCCGCTATTGAAACCTGGTGGCGTGATAATTCTGCGGCTCTCATTGAAGAGTTAATGATTGAAGTTATGGATTTTATTTTGAGTAATGTTAACCAAAATGCAACCTGGATCGGCCAGTATGGTATGAAAATTTTTGAAAATGAGCCGGTGGCAAAACGTATCCCTGATAGCGTATTACAGAACGGCAGCCACATAAATTCCTGAAAAGTGATGTGGTGTTAAAGCGTAATCACTATGGCGCAACAATAAGTCATAATTAAACAAGCTATTCGCATTGATAAAATGCATTCAAATATTTAAATATCAATAATGGAGATATTATTATGGGTTTTGCTCTGCCTAATGGCTCAACCGTTTTTGTTGGTTCCGGTCTTGGTTCTCCCGTATCTGTGAGTACGGTTTCCAATGCTGAAGGTGCGGTATTTACCGTTGCTGAAAATCATAACCTTAAGGTTGATGATGTCGTGCTGATTTCTTCGGGTTGGGGTGTAATCGATGGTTTAGTTGCCAGAATCACCGCACAAACAACAAATAGCGTAACCATTTCGGTCATTAACTCCAGCGACCGGAATTTTTTCCCGGCTCATGCCGGTGGCGGGAAATTACAGAAAATCACGGAGTGGACTGAGATTCCACAGATTACGGAAGTCGCGCAGTCGGGTGGTGAACAGCAGTATGCACAGGTACAGTTTCTGGCAGACGATCGCCAGCGTAATATTGGCACCTTTAAGGCGGCTAAAAGCCAAACCTTTACCTTAGCGCATGATGCTTCTTTACCGATCTATAAAGTATTGGGCATGGTGGATCGCTACGGCCAGGTGTTACCGCTACGCATGTTTGTGCCTAATGCGAAGGAGTATCGCTATTGGTCCGGCGTTCCGTCATTTGATCCGCAACCAGTGACCGCGGTGAATAGCGTTGAAACCGTACAAGTCGCGTTTTCCATTCACTCTCGGGATATTACTTTCTATAAATCGGAAGATTAATCGTTCTCCTTATCTGTGGAACATAAATTAAATTCAACTGGGCTCCTGCGGGAGCCTTTTTTAAGGGTATTTATGAGCGCTATTTTCAAATTACAACCTAACCCTGTTTTTAAAGCTGATGTTGCTATTCCTCGTGCCGGTGAAGAAGACGGAGTGCTGAATTTTACGTTTAAGCATCGGCCAATAAAAGAACTGGCAGAGCTAGAAGATATTGACGAAAAAACGGTCTGTGATTTCTTACTGGAGATCGTCGACGGCTGGGCATTATCTGAACCCTGTACGCGAGAAAATATGGGCGTGCTGGTAGATAACTATCCGGGGGCCGTTAAAGCAATAATGGCTACTTATTATCAGGAGCTGACGGGAAATCGCGAAAAAAACTGATTGCGGTTGCCTCTGCATTCTATACGCCTGAACCATCAGCGGATGAGCTAAGCGCATTCGGTCTGACAGCCGAAGACTATGACGATATTGTCATCAACGTCTGGCCCGATATCTGGCCTGCGTTTGTGGTCTTTCGCACGGCCAGCACGCAGTGGCGCACCAGTCCAGGAGGGGTTATCGGTCTGGACTACAGTGTCCTCGCATGGCTCATGAGGGTTTATGATATAGCTGATGAGGTAACCGCAATAAACGATATTCAGGTAATGGAACGGGTGGCCTTGAATATCCTGAATAAACTACAGAACTAGCCTGGGTTTTAGCAGAAGTATGTTCACATTATTAATCAATGTAAACCAGATAAGTAGTTGGTTTATTCTTTCAGGAGATAATCAATGGCGGGTGATACAACAATAACACTGCGCATGAATAACAGTGAACTGGAAAAAAGCAATCAGCTTCTGGATAAATATCAACAGAAAGTAACTGTCGCCAGCCGTAAAAGTGAAGAGTTTAATAAGACTTTTCGTGCTGCAACAGATATCCAGAAAAAGCATACGGATGGCCTGAAAAGGTTAATACAGACGTTACCCCTTCCTCCAGCCAGAATGGGACCCATACTTCAGGATATGGTAAAGAAATCTGAGGATGAGACCTACAATATAACGTCAGGCTCTAAAAGTTACTGGGATTCACTGGCAGGAATAGGTAGCCCTCCAAAAGAAGAACTGGGTAATACGCCAAAAGTTTTTCGCCCAGGCGCAAATATGGAAGAGCGTTCTGACGATGATACGGAAAAAGGGGGGAAGAGCGATTGGCTCGGCGGTTTAATGGCAGGAGCCAAAGAGGCGTGGGATAAATTCCTTAAGGATGGAGAAAACGTTCATGGCAAGCTTAAGGATTTAGCTAAAGACGCCTTCAGCTCAATGGGAAACTCGCTGGTGGAATATATAACCACAGGAAAGGCGAATTTTAGTGATTTCCTGATGACCTTTCTGAAAGGGACGCTGAAGATGCTTAGCCAATTATTGTTGGTAAAAGCCATGCAGGCTTCCTTTAACGCGATGTCGAATTCCGGCATTGGCTGGGTAGCATCCATCGGTAAAGTTTTCACGGGCCACTCCGATGGAGGCTATACCGGAGACGGGGGTAAATATGAGCCGAGAGGGATTGTTCATGGCGGCGAATTTGTTTTTACCAAAGAGGCGACCTCGGCGATAGGGATTGGCAACCTTTACGCCATGATGCGAGGTGCGCAGGGGTATGCGGGCGGCGGCTATGTGGGAACGGCATCAATGCAGGGACTGGGTTCTTCAGGCGCAGGGCCACTGACCATTCAGACCTCAGTACTTATTCAGAATCAGGGCTCAGAACCGCAGGCGGCCGACAATAACGGCGCGTTAAATCGCGCCTGGCAGCAGACGATAGACCGTTCCGTTCGCGCTGGCGTGGCAAATGAATTGAGGCCTGGTGGCCTTATCTGGAATGCAAACCACGCACGTTAATTTTTTGATTCCCGGAGAAGATATGGCAATAGAAACCTTTACCTGGCGAACGCAAATACAAGCGGGTTTGCAGGGGGATTTTAATTTCACCGTTCGCGAGGCTCGTTTTGGCGACGGATATCAGCAGATCGTCGGCGATGGTCTACATTTTGAAAAACAAAGCTGGCCAGTGACCTTGACCGGAGAAAAGGGAGAGATATTAGCCGTGCTTGAATTTATGCGGCGTCATGTAACGAAGTCGTTTATCTGGGATACCCCTGCGGGGGAATCCGGGCTTTATCGTGTTAGCGCCGATTCACTAAAACTTTCGCCATTATCGAGTCAGATAATGACGGTAACCGCCACATTTAACCAGGCATATGCACCATGATTACAGCTGATTATCAAAAACTTGAACCCGGGAGTGAAATACGTTTACTGGAAATTGATGGCAGCGTCTTTGGCATGGATGATGTCTTATATTTCCACGGGCACAGTATCGCCCATAGCGAAGCTGAAATCCAGGCTGCTGGAGGGGACGAAACGCGTTTGCCTGCAAAATCCATTTGGTGGCAGGGCAATGAATATATGCCATGGCCTTGTATTATTGACGGGATTGAATCCTCTACCAGCGGTCGGGACGCGCAACCATCGCTGAAGGTGGCAAATATTGATGCTTCGATTACCGCGCTGTGCTTGTATTACGATGACCTGGTTCAGGCGAAAGTCACCATTCACGATACGCTGGCAAAATATCTCGACGCACGTAATTTCCCTGAAGGTAATGCGAGAGCCGACCCCACGCAGGAAAAACGAAAAGTCTTCTTTATTGATGCCAAAAGTGAGGAGACCAATGAAGCGATTGAGTTCACTCTTGCCAGTCCAATGGATTTGCAAGGAATAATGATCCCAACGCGTCAGCTGCATTCTATCTGTACCTGGTGTATCAGGAATAAATACCGCAGCGGCGATGGTTGTGATTATACAGGTCAGCGATATTTTGATAACAATAATACACCTGTTACCGATCCGGCGCTGGATGTTTGTAACGGCACTTTGTCGGCCTGTAAATTACGCTTTGGCGAAGACAATGAGCTGCCTTTTGGTGGTTTTCCCGGCACATCTTTAATTCGGAGCTAACATGCGCCAGAAAGTTATCAGGGCTATTCAGGTGCATGCTCAGGAGCAATATCCTCGAGAATGCTGCGGTGCGATTGCCCAAAGGGGGCGGGTAGAGCGCTATTTCCCCTGTCGTAATATTGCCGATGCCCCACAGGAGCATTTTGTTCTTGCGCCGGAGGATTATGCACGGGTAGAGGATTGGGGCACCGTAACGGGGATCGTCCACAGTCACCCCGACGCGACGACCCAGCCAAGCGAGTTGGATAAGGCTCAGTGTGACGCGATGTTGTTACCCTGGCATATTTTCAGCTGGCCGGAAGGCGATTTTCGTACCATTTATCCGCGAGGAGAATTGCCGCTGCTGGAACGTCCGTTCGTGCTTGGCCATTATGATTGCTGGGGACTGGTAATGAGCTATTTTCGCCAGCAGCATAATGTTGAGTTGACGGATTATCGTGTGGATTATCCGTGGTGGGAAGATGGCTACCCTGATAACTTTTATCATGATTGTTGGTATGAATGTGGCTTTCGCGAGTTTGATGGCCCGCCGCAGCCGGGAGATATGATTATCATGCAGGTACAGGCAAATAAGTGGAATCATGCGGGTATTCTCCTTGAGGGAAATATGCTGCTGCATCACCTGTATGGTCATTTAAGCCAGCGAGTGCCGTATGGGGGATACTGGCAGGAAAGAACGGTGAAAGTTTTGCGCTATCATATTAATGATAATGCGTTGACTAATGAAAAAATCTGAAAGACGTTGGGATTTTAAATCACCCGATATGAAATGCGTTAGCAAGTGAATGTGATTCAACATCAGAGGGCTGGACTTGCTCTCGAGTCAACTCAGCGTACGATATTATCAATGGCGGAATAGATGCTTATGATTTATTCATAATGTCTGCTGCAGATGGAGTATTTATGCAAGAACATATGGTCAGAATAGAGTTGGGCGGTATTCTTGGTAAGAAATTTGGCAAATCTCATTGTCGGATGGTGGCAACGGCATCTGAAGCGATAAGGGCTTTATGTTGTACTATCAATGGATTTGAAAAATTCATGAACAACAGCAAAGCTATGGGATTAACCTATGCTGTTTTTAAAGGAAAGAAAAACATTAGCGAGGATGATATTCCTTTCCCCATCAACGATAAAGTAATACGAATTGTTCCTGTCGTTATTGGTAGTAAAAAAGCTGGCGTGCTACAGACGATATTAGGTGTTGCATTGATCGCGGTCGCTTCAATCGCCACTATGGGCACTGGAGGGATATTCGCCGCGATTGCTGCCGGCTCCGGGTGGGGAAGTGCCGCAATGCTGGGGGCCTCAATGGTACTTGGTGGTGTTCTTCAGATGCTTTCTCCTCAGGTTCCAGGTTTAGCCAGTCAACAATCTCCTGAAAATAAAGCCTCCTACGCATTTGGCGGGGTCACGAACACCACCGCTCAGGGATATCCGGTACCGTTGTTATACGGCAAGCGGCTTATCGGCGGGGCAATTATTTCAGCGGGAATTTATGTAGAAGACCAGCAGTAAAATATCCGGCTTCTCTCATTTCAGACCACCTTTGAGGTGGTTTTTTTATGGACAAAATATCTATGACACAGCATCTCATTAAAGGTTGTAAGGGCGGGAGTTCAAGCCCGCGTACCCCAACGGAACAGCCTGATGATTTACAGTCTGTTGCGAAAGCAAAAATTCTCATTGCGCTGGGCGAGGGTGAATTTGCCGGTGCGCTTACCGCAAAAGATATTTACCTTGATGGTACGCCACTGGAAAATTCCGACGGCTCGCAAAATTTTAGCGGTGTCGCCTGGGAGTTTCGACCGGGAACTCAGGCACAGAATTACATCCAGGGGATCCCCGGTTCAGAAAATGAAATTAACGTAGGAGTGGAAGTCTCCAGCAAAACGGCCTGGTCCCGCTCTTTTAGTAATACCCAGCTTTCCGCCGTCCGCCTGCGCTTAAAATGGCCATCTTTACTGAAACAGGAAGATAATGGCGATCTGGTAGGGAACGCCGTCAGCTATGCCGTTGATTTGCAAACCGATGGTGGTAGCTGGCAGACGGTGCTGGAGAGTGCGGTAAGCGGAAAGACCACTTCCGGCTATGAACGATGCCACCGCATTGATCTCCCCCGGGCGACGACGGGTTGGGTTTTGCGCCTGCGTAAGGTCACGGAAGACGCAAATACCTCAAAAACTGGCGATGTTATGATGCTGCAAAGTTATGCTGAGGTGCTTGATGCAAAACTACGCTATCCCAACACGGCCCTGCTTTACGTTGAATTTGACTCTCGACAGTTTAATGGCTCTATTCCAAAAATTGCCTGCAGTCCTCGCGGGCGGGTGATCCGCGTTCCTGATAACTATGACCCGGAGACCCGCCAATATTCAGGCATCTGGACCGGAGCATTCAAATGGGCGTGGACGGATAACCCGGCCTGGATTTTTTACGATCTGATCGTCAGCGATCGTTTTGGCCTGGGGAATCGTCTTACCTCAGAAAATATTGATAAATGGACGTTGTATCAGGTAGCACGATATTGCGATGAACCCGTCCCCGATGGTAAAGGTGGGGAGGGTACCGAGCCGCGCTATTTATGTAACGTCTATGTTCAGGATCGCAACGATGCCTATACGGTGTTACGCGATTTTGCGGCCATTTTCCGTGGCATGACCTGCTGGAGTGGCGATCGGGTGATTGCTCTGGCGGATATGCCTCGTGATATTGATTACACCTATACCAGGGCTAACGTCATCAATGGTCGTTTTCACTATGCCAGCAGCAGTAGCAAAACGCGCTATACCAACGCGCTCGTCTCATGGTCTGATCCAGAGAATGAGTATGCGGATGCGATGGAGCCGGTTTTTGAGCAGCCGCTTGTCGCCCGCTATGGATTTAATCAGCTAGAACTTACGGCGATTGGCTGTACCCGTCAGTCGGAGGCCAACCGTAAAGGGCGTTGGGGAATTCTGACCAACAATAAAGATCGCGTAGTGACTTTTTCAGTCGGACTGGACGGTAATATTCCACAACCCGGCTATATCATTGCGGTGGCGGACGAAATGCTGGCGGGAAAAGTCAACGGTGGCCGTACCCGCGAAGTGGATGGCTGCGTTATTACGCTCGATCGTAAAACGGAAGCGAAAGCCGGGGACCGTCTGTTATTGAACCTGCCATCGGGGGGGACGCAAGGCCGAACCATTGAGAGCGTCGATGGACACGTCGTCACCGTCACCGCTGAATATGCCGAAAGACCAGAACCGGAATGCGTATGGGCCATTGAGTCTGACTCTCTGAGGGTCCAGCAATATCGTGTTGTGGGTGTTAAAGATAATAACGATAGCACCTTTGCAATTTCCGCAGCCGCTCACGATCCGGATAAATACGCCAGGATTGATTCCGGTGCGATTATTGATAGTCGGCCAATCAGCGTTATTCCTCCAGGGAAGCAAAGCGCGCCAGCTAATATCGTTGTTGAGTCTTATTCCGTGGTTAATCAGGGGATTAGCGTTGAAACGCTGCAGGTTCACTGGACGGCAGTACAGAATGCCATTGCTTATGAAGCACAGTGGCGCCGCAATGAAGGCAACTGGATAAACGTGCCCCGGAGTTCCGTTGCCTCGTTTGATGTCAGCGGAATTTATGCCGGCCGATACATCGTAAGGGTGCGCGCTATCAATGCCGCGGAAGTGTCGAGCGGCTGGGCATATTCGCAAGAGAAAACGCTGACCGGCAAAATCGGCCTGCCTTCGGCACCTGTTTCGCTGACCACAACATCCCTTCTGCATGGCGTTCAACTAAACTGGGCGTTCCCGGAGGGAAGTGGCGATACGCAAAAAACCGAGCTGCAGTACAGCCCAAATCCAACCGGCAACGGCGCGATGGCGCTTTCTGACGTAACGTATCCGGGAAACTCGTATCAGCAGATGGGCCTGCAGATTGCGGCGACGTTCTGGTACCGGGCACGCATTGTCGATCGCCTTGGTAACGAAAGTCCGTGGACCGTCTGGGTGCAGGGGATGGCCAGCGACGATATCGGGGAGTATTACGACAAGCTGACCGATGCAATTAAGGACACCGAAGCCTGGCAAGAATCTCAGCGGGATATGGAGGAAACCCACAAAACGCTGACGGAAACCGCTGATGCCATCCGTGAAGAGGTCGAGCAGCAGGTTAACGAAATAAACCAGAGCATTAATGAGACCGCCGGGGGGATCCGTAAGCAGGTTGATGGGCAGATAGCGACGGTCAATAAGTCGATGACAGAGAATATTGACCTCGTTAATCAGACCCTCAATGACGCCATCTCGACAGTAAACAAAAGCATCAACGATGCTGTGAGTGATATTAATACTTCCGTCGACCAGCAGATAGCAGATGTCAATAAAGCCCTGACTGCGGGGGACTCGGCGTTAAAATCCCAGCTGCAGACGGTTGAAAACGGCCTGAAACAGTCCATTGCTCAGGCAAATACGGGCTGGGATAAAGCGGTAAAACATGAGACCGCTGACCGCATTGCGGACGTCAACGCGAAAGCGGCGCAGGCGGCAGACCAGCTGCTCAATGAAAAAAATGAGCGGGTGGCCGCCATCGATAATCTGCAGACAATTATTCAGGATGGGGACGAGTCACTGGCGCGTCAGATCGCTGAAATCTCTGCCGGTAGTGGGCAGCAGTTTGATTCATTCAGTATCTGGTACTTCGATAAAGACAATGAAGGGTGGACCGAGGACGATGGCGGTCAGGTGCCGATGCAAATCACGGACGAAGGCTGGCTGAAAGCATCGAACAGCACGGCCTCCTGCCGTTCGCCAAACGGGCAAAAAATCCCGGGTTCCTCCTATCGCACCGTCATGCTGCGTATTAAGCGCGTGGGTAATCCGGCATGGAAAGGGCGGCTTTACTGGATTGGTACAGAGGAAACCGGCTGGAGTGATGCCCGCTCGGTGACTATCGCCGAGCAGGAGTTTGATGGCGAGGGTATCAGCGTGGTGGCCATTTCCGACGTGAACTGGAACGCGTCCGGCACGGTTCGCCGTTTTCGTCTCGATCTGGCCCAGGGGCAGAATGCCGACAACTATTTTCTGATCCACTGGATATCCGTTGGGCGCCCGGCGCCGGCAGCAAGTACGGCAGCTCTGCGTAATGAGGAGATGGCGCGGACGCAAGCGGATGAGGTAGAGGCGCTGAAACGTTCCACGCTGGCGGCTCAGATCAGGGGAACCTCTGACAGTAACAGCCTTGCAGACCTGCGCTCCGGCCTGCTGTATCAGGAGATGAACGCGCGTATCACCGCCGATAAAGCAGAGGTGACGGCCAGAGAATCGCTGCAGGCGCAGTTCAACGACAATAAATCCTCGGTGGCGGAGGAACTGAGCTCCCTGACGACAGCGCAGAGCGCGCAGACCAGCAAAATTAGCGGTCTGGAAACCAGTCTGGGTAAAAAAGCCGACGCAACCGCGCTCCAGACGCTGACGCAAAAGGTCGAACAGCAGGGCACCACGTTAACCAGCCAGGGAAATACGCTGACCTCGCTGTCTAACCGCGTCGGGAAAACGGAATCGGGCGTGGCCGCAAACAGCAATGCCATTACGGGCCTGCAGTCCAGCGTCAGCCAGCAGGATAAAACGCTGACCAGCCAGAGCAGCGCCATCGCAAAGTTGCAGAACGACCTGACCACGACGAATGCCAGCGTCAGTAAAAAGGCTGATGCCAGTGCGGTCACTGCCTTAACCAATCGTGTGACCGGGACGGAAGGAAACCTGGCCACGCAGTCTGGCCAATTGACAATGCTGAAAAACTCCCTGGCTGAGGGGAGCCTGGTCAGCAATGGCGGAATGAATGTTGATTTATCCTTCTGGGAAAACTCCGGTACCGGTTCGGCGTTCACTTATGATTCGGGTGAAAAAGCCCTGAAAACCACGACTGGCTCCATTCGCGTCGCCAACGTCACGCGTATCCCCGTTGAGGCCGGACTGACTCTCACGGTCTCTTTTGAGTACCGGACTTCGGAAACGGTTAACAGCGTATCGTCTGACACCGTCGGTGTGATAGCGGATTTAGGCAATCCGATCGCCTGGTTATCGTCTATATCACCGTGGCTGAGTGGGGTAACGACCAACTGGCAGACGAAAACCGTGGAACTGACCATTCCGGCCAATTTTACCGGGCGTTACGTTTATCTGCGATTTGCCGCCGGGGGCGGGACACCGTCAAACAGTGCACGTCTGTATATCCGTAAAGTCGACGTCTTTTCATCGACCGGGGTGTCAAAGAAAGCGAATGCATCGGCGGTAACAGACCTGACCAGCCGGGTCGACTCGGCGGAAGGGAAACTGGTCAGCCAGAGCCAGGCGATCGCAAAGCTACAGAATGATCTGACAACGACCAACGCCACCGTAAGTAAAAAGGCGGATCAAAGCGCCCTGACGTCACTGACCGGACGAGTGGAGAAGACGGAAAGCGGCCTGACTGCAGCGAATGGTAATATTACTTCCCTGACCAGCGCGATTGGTGCTGCAAAAGCTGCAGGGGATGATTATATTCCTAACCCGGCGCTTGAACCTTCCTACGACCGCATGGGTTATGACGTCGTTTCAGCCACTGCTGCGGGTGTACCTGTAGATTGCCCGTTTGCGTATGTGGTTCGCCTGGCCGGTCGCGACCATGTACCTAAAATCAACAATGTTGCGGTGACTCCGGGTGATGTTTTCGAGATGTCGGCGGTGGTTGCTTGCGGAACCGGACAGGCGGATTTTAATCTCTATATCGCTAATGCCACTTCAGCGACAGGTGGTATCAAAGCGAGACTTTCCGGCGGGAATACCAAAGTCACCGCAGCGTGGAAACGCGTGACATGGCGCTTTACGGTGCCGGCCGATACGAATTTTATGCGTCCCTTCCTGCAGGTTAATCAGAGTTCACCCTTTGGTACGGTCTGGTATGCGGCAGACTGGCATCTGCGCAACGTTACTGCAGCGCAGAGTGCACAGAAAACCGCTGATGCAACAGCAAAAGCGGTGGACTCCCTGACGACAACAGTC
This sequence comes from Klebsiella sp. CN_Kp113, assembly GCF_040064585.1. Taxonomy (NCBI): domain Bacteria; kingdom Pseudomonadati; phylum Pseudomonadota; class Gammaproteobacteria; order Enterobacterales; family Enterobacteriaceae; genus Klebsiella; species Klebsiella sp. CN_Kp113. The sequence goes on from NZ_JBEAID010000019.1 coordinate 74,107, forward strand.
TCTGTGCAGGGCGATACGCTGAGCAGCATCGGTAGCCGGACCACGGCGCTGGAAAACGGTCTGTCAACGACGAATGCCAGCGTCAGTAAAAAAGCGGATGCGAGCGCGCTGCAATTGTTGCAGAACACAGTCACCGAACAGGGCAAGACGCTGACCAGCCAGGGCAGCAGTCTGACGAAGCTGGATAACAGCCTGAAGGAAACTGTCGCGGCTGTTGATGCCACAAAAGCTGATGCCGATGCTTCCCGGGCGATAGTCGGAAATCTGTTAACAAATCCGTCTTTTGAACGAGGTAAAGATGGTTACAGCGGCTGGCAATCAGCGACGTCAATACTCACAGCTTCTTCGCCGCATAGTGGCACCCAAATTCTTAAAGTGGTTCCAGGCAGCAGTGTCGTCTCGTTGCTTCAGAAGATTTCGTTTACCAAAGATCGCACCTACAAAATAGGTATCTTCACGCGTGTTTCAGGTGGAACAACAATGCCGTCAGGCACCGCTGGCAACAATAAGCTGCGTATTGGTGATTCTGACGGGCCACTGAAGGAGGTTCAGTTTAACCCCGCGATGCTGCCCACGAGTTCTGTCTGGCAGGAAATTTCGGGCACATGGAAAGCCACGAAAACCGCAGTCCTTGACGTCTCGCTCATGGTGCTGCTGGCGACGGGAGAGCAGTATTTTGATGATTTCTATCTGGTAGATGTGACTGATGAAACCAATATTGCGGTCAGCGCCACCGCCATCAGCAACCTGACAAACCGGGCCAGTAGCGCTGAAGGAAAGCTTGAGAGCCAGAGTCAGTCCATCACAAAACTGCAAAACGGACTTGCCACTGCCGACCAGAACATCGAGAAAAAAGCCGATGCTTCAGCCGTCGCTTCGTTAGGCAACCGGGTTACTGAAGCTGAAGAGAAGCTGACGAGTCAAAGTAACAGTATTACCCAGCTAGAAGCTTCACTCGATAGCGCTCGCGATACCGGTGAGAATCTGGTTGAAAACTATGATTTCAGAAACCAATTAAATGCGTGGAATCTGCAGAATGCCGGGCGCATTGTGTGGGGAGCATCAAACGGGGAGGGTGCTCCCGGTGTGATAATCACGCATACGGGTGACGCAAGTAATCCTGGATTAATGTCGAATAACGCTAAATGGTTCCCGGTAAGTTCATCACGCCGGTTCCGTTTTAAGGTACGTGCAAAATTAATCTCAGGTTCAGGTGGGATTTTATGCCGCATCTTTAATTCGAAGACCGCTGGTACTTACACCCAGACGCAGGCTGTTGTAACCAGAAAAGATGGTTTTGAAACGCTGACGGTAGATATACCCGCGTTGCCGGCCACCACCACAGACGCAAGGATTGCTTTTTATGTATATCCGTCCGCGACAGTTGTTGCCGTCGACAGCATTGCCGTTTATGACGTTACCGATGAAACCGTGGGTTCGGCCAATGCCAGCGCAATCAGTGATTTGACAACACGGGTGACCAGTGCTGAGGCGGGAATGACCTCTCAGGGAGCGGCTATTACAAAGCTGCAGAATGATCTGTCAACCACCAATGCGAATGTTAATAAGAAGGCTGATGCTACTGCATTAAACGCGTTATCTAATCGTGTAACGCAGACTGAAAAGGATATCAACAGCCAGGCTGACAGCATTACCAGCCTGAACAGCACGCTGAATATTAACGCCCGCAAAGGCTCAAACCCGTGGCTGGACGGAACGTTTGAAACTTATGACGTTAATCAGAACCTGGGTGGGTCTGCGCGAGTTATTAGCGGAGTCAGCTACTCGGGCGGCAAATGCATGCGCGTGACGCGTGCACCGAACACTACCGGTAACAGCGACGACCTAATCGGTTCACGCCTTGCCATTCGCGACGCGGCAGTATTCAGGGTTGAGTTCTGGGCGATGATGCCATCCGGTGAAACCCCCTCAGGCGGCTGGGTCACCGTGGTCGGCCTCAACGTGCAAAATGATGCGGGCGCAAACTCATGGCTGGGAGCTGCTAATGTCAGCGAAACAGCGCTGGCCGGTCGTGACAAATGGGTTAAATTTTCCGGGTATGCAAAAGCCACCGCGAAAGGTGCAACCCGTGCCGTTGTTTGGATCTCTACGCGCGGGGCGAACGGCAGCAACACGCCGGGTTATAATCTGTTTATCGACGACATGGTTATTACAGATGTAACCGACGCTTACAATGCGCAGAGCACGGCAGACGCGACCGCCTCAGCTGTTGATTCCCTGACGACACAAGTCTCTCAGCAGGGTGATATCCTGACGAGTGTCGGAAGCCGGACCACCATGCTGGAAAACGGGCTGAATACGACAAACGGCAACGTCAACAAAAAAGCCGATGCTACCGCTCTGCAGACGCTCCAGAATACCGTGACGGAACAGGGCAAAACGATGGCCAGTCAGGGTAGCAGCCTGACGCAGTTGAATAACTCCCTGAATGATGCCACGGCCAGCCTGGCTGCTGATGGTAAAATTCCCGGCAACCTGATTTCCAACGGTTCATTTGAACGCGGCCAGGAGGCTTTCACAGGATGGGGAAGCGTCGGGTCCGTTATCAGTGCACAATCGCCCAACTACGGCAGCAAAATAGCGATGTGTGGTGTGGGCCTGGCCGGGATCTCTCAGAAAGTACCGGTCGTCAAAGGCAACACATATAAAATCGGTGTGTTTGCCCGTGCGCAGGGCGGTTCGGTCATGAGTGACCAGGGTAATAACAAACTGCGTATTGGTCAGTCGTCCCTGTTGTACGATCGCCAGTTCAACACCGCGAACCTTCCAACCAGTTCATCATGGATTGAATTGACCGGAACATGGAAGGCGACGGTAGACGGGATGGTCGATGTGGCGATCTACTCCTCCCTGAAGTCTGGCGCGCAGTATTTTGACGACTTCTATTTTGTTGATGTTACAGATGAAGTAAATATCGCAGCCAATGCCGGGGCCATCAGTAGCCTGACCACGCGTGTGACGAGCGCTGAAGGGAAGCTGACTAGCCAGGGTAGCAGTATCACGGAGTTGACGAACGACCTGACTACCACCATTAACAACGTTAATCACAAAGCGGATGCCGCCGCGTTGGCTGCTCTGACCAACCGGGTGACGAGTGCTGAAGGAAAGCTGGAGAGCCAGAGCAGCAGCGTCACGTCGCTGAATAACAGTATTGCGGCCACTCAGTCTGATGCCGACGCAGCAAAAGCGATTCCGGGAAATATGCTGGCGAATAACTCATTCGAGCGCAGTTTTGACGGATGGGTGAACTCAGGCTGGAGCATACTGGCGGCGCAGAACCCTAAGTCCGGAAAGTACATTATCCAGGCGACAAAGACATCCAGCGGCTCTACGGCCTGCGATCAGAACGTAAACCTGATTGCGGGGCATACATACCGCATTGGCGCGTGGGTGCGCAAGTCGGGTGACTTTGCGGTCAGCAATGCCAGTAATACTAAAATCAGCATCCGTAATAGCTCAGGGCCGCTGAAAGATATTCCGATAACAACCAGCATCGGAACCGGCTGGACGGAGATCTTTGGGGACTATAAACCGTCCTCCGATGCTGCACTGACTATTTCCCTGCGTTCCAGCCTGTCGGCCGGTTATCTGTATGCAGATGATGTATTTTGCATTGATGTCAGCGATCAAGTGGCAAATACAGCGAACGCTTCGGCACTTACTGCCCTGAATACACAGGTCAAAATTGACGGAGGAAATATTGAGGCTAATACCCGGGAGCTTAAAAGTCTGAAAGCTGATTTAGGGACCAAAGCGACGGCCAGTGCAGTGAGCGATCTGAACGCCAATGTGCAGGAAATCGACGGTACATTAAAGGCTAGCGTAGAGAAGGTAGATGGCCTGGATATAACGGTCGGAGAACTGAAGGGTAAAGTTAAGACCCAGGGAGAGACGATAGCGGATTCGGAAGGCAAAATTAACTCGATGTACTCAATTAAAGTTGAGACAAAAGGTGATAAGAGAGTTGGCGCAGGGATGGTATTAGCCAGTGATGGTTCGACAAGTGACATCATTTTTAATGCTGATCGTTTCTCTATTTTTAATGCCATCAGCAAAACCGCCGTGCCGGTGATGATTGCGGAAGGTAACGAGTTGTATATTGATTCGGCGCGAATTAAAAACGGCACGATTGATATTGCCAAAATCACAGATCGACTTTCCTCTACTAATTATGTGGCCGGATGGAGAGGCTGGAGTATTACCAAGAGCGGAAGTAGTGAATTCAATAACGTTGTTGTTCGCGGTGAAATACAGGCTGATACAGGTACTTTAAATAATGTAGTTATTAATGAGAGTTGTAATATCCTGGGCACCGTAAGGGCTAATAAGATTATTGGAGACGTCGGCTCGTGGGCAATCAATATTGCTCAGCACCGCTCCCGTCGAATTGCGAAAGCACAATGGGCCTGGTTCGATTTGCTTGCTGTTGATCGCCAGCCGTTCGAGCAACGAGTGCAGCTTTTAGGCGCGCTTCGCCAGGACGACTCAATTAATATTACGGGTGGAGGTAAATTAACGGCAGGTATGGAGTACAAGAGTTATGAAGGTGGCTCGTTGAGTATGGGTAAACTAGGGTACTGTATTCTCATGCTGGGTACCGGTGATACTTCAGGTGGTGGTCCCATGACCTGTGCGCTCTCTATTGATGGCGTTTTATATAAGCAGGAAAATGGGAGTATGGAAATTCAGTCAATGGACTTCATCGTTCCGCCAGGTACCGGCCAGACTGTTGTGCGTTATGGGTACTATCTGGACAGAAACGGTGGTATGACGGGCGTAATCTTGTCACGTTTTCACGCGTTTGTTATGCGTAATTCAAATATTATTCGAGGCGTTTCAAGTGATTAAAAGGCTAAGCTCTGTTCTAAGGTGATGATTTACCAGACCACGGATTGCGCAGTGAGTTAAATTTAATAGCCTGAAATACAAACCGAAACGGCGCCCTCATCATGGATGACATAGTGAGGGCGCTTTGCGTTCTGAAACTGAGGATGAATAAAAGCGACCAAAAAATTTGCTAATAAATGTTAATACAGCGCATAAATACGTACTTCGCCTCTCGACGCGGCGCGCTGAGCTGCCTATTATCCTTAGGCTTGTTCATTTTAAGATGTATCTGAGGGGAGAGAAGATGCGAGCTGCGTTTTTAGTGGGATGTGCTGCGCTGTTACTGTCGGCGTGTAGTAGCAATGATGAACCTGTTCAGCAGGCAACGGCGGCGCACGTGTCGCCGGGAATGCGTGCCGCGATGAGCAGCTCCGGCCAGGCAAACTGCGCCATGGTTGGCGGCTCGTTATCGGTCGCCCGCCAGCTTGATGGCTCCGCTATCGGCATGTGCGCATTGCCGAACGGCAAGCGCTGCAGCGAGCAGGCGCTGGCAGGCGGAAGCTGCGGTAACTATTAATTCATCAGGTCGGCGAGCTTATACACCAGCGTCTGGTCGGCGGTCGCCAGCGTTAGCTGCGTTTCCGTCAGGTCGACCTGCGCGCCTTCGCGCAGCATTTTGCTCAGCGTGGCGTCCAGCGCGTTCAGCTGCGAGTCTGTGCAGAGCATGCGGGTCATCGCCAGCTCTTCAACCTTCAGCTCGCCGTCCGAGACTTTGCCCGTGCCGCTGAAGCGGTTGCACATATTACCTGAAACAGACATCTTGCCCGTAATGGGCATTTTTTCGCCGAAGCTCAGCTCCTGCGGCTTATCCGCGGCATTCAGCGGCTGCCCGTTAACGCTGGTCAGCACAAAACGGTGATGCTGAAGCTGTTCCGCTCTGGTTGACACCTTGCTGTTATAAACGCAGCCCGATAGCAACATTCCCGCCGCCAGCAGCGCAGCAAACTTGTTCATTTAGTCTCCATAAATATTTATCGTATTAATAAATGAAGGGAATTGTAACTTTATCGCAGGCGATTACTGTGGGGATTATCTGAATGTGCCCCCCGCAGAGGAGGAGCACAAAAGGGAAAGGAATATCAGACCAGCGCGTTAGGGCAGGTTTCGCCAGCATCCACCTGACGCAGGTTGTCGAGGGTGGTTTGTGAAATGCTGATCAGCGCTTCCGCGGTCAGAAACGCCTGGTGACCGGTAAAAAGGACGTTATGGCAGGCGGAGAGACGGCGGAACACATCATCCTGAATCACGTCATTAGACTTATCTTCAAAGAACAGATCGCGTTCGTTCTCATATACGTCCATCCCCAGCGCGCCAATTTTCTGATGCTTCAGGGCGTCGATCGCTGCCTGAGAATCGATGAGCGCGCCGCGGCTGGTGTTGATGATCATCACCCCGTCTTTCATGCGATCGAACGCGGCATGGTTCAGCAAATGGTAGTTTTCATCGGTCAGCGGGCAGTGCAGGGAAATAACGTCAGACTCCCGGTACAGGGTTTCAAGATCGACATACTCCACGCCCATATCCAGCGCGGCGGCGCTTGGGTAGGGATCAAATGCCAGCAGACGCATACCGAAGCCTTTCAGAATGCGCAGCGCGGCGACGCCGATTTTACCGGTACCGATAACGCCGGCGGTTTTACCGTGCATGGTGAAACCGGTTAGTCCTTCAAGGGAGAAGTTCGCATCGCGGGTGCGCTGATAGGCGCGATGAATGCGGCGGTTTAGCGACATCATCATGCCGATCGCGTGCTCTGCGACCGCTTCCGGCGAGTAGGCGGGGACGCGCACCACGCGCAGGCCCAGCTCTTTCGCGGCATCGAGATCAACGTTGTTGAACCCCGCGCAGCGCAGCGCGATGTACTTCACGCCGTGGGCTTTCAGTTCTTCGAGTACCGGGCGGCTACCGTCATCGTTTACGAAGATGCACACCGCTTCACAGCCGTTGGCGGTTTTGGCGGTCTTTTCGGTTAGCAGGAAGTCAAAAAATTCCAGTTCAAAGCCGTATGCATCATTGACGTGCTGCAGATACTTCTTGTCGTACTGTTTCGTACTGTATACAGCGATTTTCATAAGACTTTTCTCCAGTGATAATACCGTCACGGTAGCATAATTAAAATAATCTTACAAATGTTAAAAACTAGTTTAATCAGCAGGTTATAGTATTAATTCTAGAGCATATCGTAGAGTTAAGAAATCTCTTTAAAAGACAATACGTTTCATTAAAAGTTGAGGCTCAGCGCCCCTGGCGCCAGCAGGACCAGCGGCCAGAGTAAACCTGAACTGACGTTAGCGAGCTGAAACTGCCAGAGAGAGGTCCCGCTGGCGCCGGTGACCAGCGGCACGGTGGCGCGCAGCGGAGAGAGAAAGCGGCTAAAAAAGACCGCCCACGCGCCGTGGCGGCGCAGGAATAGCTGGCCGCGAGCGAGGCGTTCGGCATTAAGCCAGCGGATACGATGCAGATGGTGCCGGTAGCGGTAGCCCGTCAGCCACGAGAGCCAGAATCCGCCGATGGCGCCGAGGCTGGCGCTCATCCACATTAACAAAAAATGGCCGACGCTGGCCGATGCCAGGGTGCCGAACAGCAGCAGTCCGGAGGTACCGGGGATCAGCAGCGAGATAACGGCGCAAGATTTCGTGAACGTCAGCAGGAAAACCATCAGCAATACCAATGAATAGCGGCTCTGAGCGTATTCCATCAGCGAGATAATTAAGTCCACAGCACCATCCGTTTACGTTCGCAGGTGTGGACCAGTGTCGCAGGCGAAAACTAAACCCCGGTTAAATAGCCGGCTGGTGAATCACATGGCGGCGACTACGCTTAAACGGGATGGAAACTTTAACTCACAGGTCGAACGTGCCACAATAGCGGCCTCTCGGCTTTTACTTATTTCGAATCAGGATATTAGCTGCCCATGAAGGGTAAATATAAAGCCGCCATCGCGCTATTATTAGCCCTCGTGCTGCTACCGCTGGCTTTGCTATTAACGCTCACCCACTGGGTGCCCACGCTGGCAGGTATCTGGCTACCGGCGGGAACCCGAATCTCACTTAATGAAAGCCCGCGACTGACGCGCTCCGCGCTGCGTATTCCGGATCTGCGCTACCTGGTCGGCGACTGCGAAATCGCGCGCGTCGCCAATGCCTCGCTCTCGCGTCCCAGCCGCTGGCGTTTACATATCAGCGAGCTGGATATAAACAGCGCCTGCCTGAACAAGCTCCCGGAAAGCGAAGCCGCGCCGGGGGCGCCGAAAACCCTCGCCGAATGGCAATCAATGCTCCCTTACAGCTGGCTGACGATTGACAATCTGCGCCTGTCGCCGTGGGAGAAATGGCAGGGGCGGCTGGTGATGTCGCTAACGCCGCAGCAGCAGGATATCGGCTATGCCGGTAAAGAGGTTACCCTCCAGGCGCGGCTGCGCGGCCAGGCGCTGACGGTCAGCGATTTTTCCGCGCGTCTGGTGGAAGACCAGGCGCCGGTGAAGCTGGTGGGCGAGTTTCAGATGCCGCTGGTGCCGGACGGTTTGCCGGTCGACGGCCACCTGTTCAGCACCTTTGAATTTCCACAAACCCCCGGTCTTGTCGATGCCGAGCTGGAGTGGCAGAAGAACCGCGGGCAGCTGCTGGTCACGCCGCGCGGTGAAGTGGAGCCGATGCTTGACCTGCCGTGGGAAATCACCCCGGATCGTATCGTCATCAGCGATGGCCGCTGGCACACCGAATACGCTGGCAACGCCTTGAGCGGCCGGGTTGCGCTTTCGCTGGGCAACTGGCAGCAGGGCACCGAGCAGATGCAGGTCAGCGGGCGTCTTAACGTGCTCACTCAGGGCCAGGCCGGGAAGGGCAACGCCGTGCTGAATATCGGCCCCGGTAAGCTGAGCATGGACAGCAGCGACATGCCGCTACAGCTGACCGGCGAGGCCAAGCTCGGCGATCTGATTTTTTATGCCCGACTGCCCGCGCAGCTGAGCGGGCCGCTTACCGCGCCGGTGCTCAATTTTCACCCCGGCGCGCTGCTGCGTTCGCGCGGGCGGGTCATCGATTCGTTGAATATCGATGAAATCCGCTGGCCTCTGGCGGGCGTTAAAGTGACGCAACAGGGCGTTGATGGTCGCTTGCAGGCTATTCTACGGGCCCATGAGCAGGAGATGGGGGATTTTATCCTGCATCTTGATGGCCAGGCCGACAACTTTATGCCCGACCGCGGCCGCTGGCAGTGGCGCTACTGGGGCGATGGCCATTTCACCCCGATGCAGGCGCGCTGGGATGTTAAAGGCGCGGGCGAATGGGTTGATAGCGCCATTGTGCTCAACAGCCTGTCGACCGGTTTCGATAAGCTGCAGTATGGATCCATGCTGGTGAGTACCCCGCGCCTGACGCTGGAAAAACCGATCCACTGGCTGCGCGATGAGCAGCATCCCAAGCTGACCGGCGCGCTGTCGCTGGATGCCGGGAAAACCACCTTCAGCGGCGGCAGCGAACTGCCGCCGTCAACGCTTAAGTTCAACATTGATGGCCGCGATCCGACCTGGTTCCGGTTCAGCGGCTCCCTGCATGCGCAAAAAATTGGCCCGGTGCGCGTTACCGGGCGCTGGGACGGCGAACGTCTGCGCGGTGAGGCGTGGTGGCCAAAACAGTCGCTGACCGTTTTCCAGCCGTTGGTGCCGCCGGAGTGGAAGATGAACCTGCGTGAGGGAACGCTCTACGCGCAGGTGGCATTCTCTGCCGCCGCCGAACAGGGCTTCGAGGCGGGCGGTCACGGTGTGCTCAAAGACGGCAGCGCCTGGATGCCGGATAACCAGATCAACGGCGTCGATTTTGTGCTGCCGTTCCGCTTTAGCGACGCCACCTGGCAGCTTGGCACCCGCCATCCGGTATCGCTGCGCATCGGCGAAGTCGTCAACCAGTTCACCGCGCGCAATCTGACGGCGGATCTCCAGGGCGCCTGGCCCTGGAGTGAAGACGCGCCTTTACAGTTGAGCAACGTCAGCGTCGATATTCTCGGCGGCAAGCTGACCATGCAGCAGCTGCGGATGCCGCAGCACGATCCGGCGCTGCTGCGTCTGCAAAACATCTCCAGCAGCGAGTTAATTAGCGCGATTAAAGTGAAGCAGTTCGCCGTGTCCGGCCCGTTTAACGGCGCGCTGCCGCTGTGGCTGGATAACGATAAATGGATTATCAAGGACGGCTGGTTCAGCAATCCGGGGCCGATGACGATGCGTCTTGATAAAGACACCGCTGACGCGCTGGTGGCCGACAACGTCTCCGCCGGGGCGGCCATTAACTGGCTGCGCTATATGGAAGTGGCCACCTCGTGGACGCGGATCAACCTCGATAACCTCGGCGTACTGACGCTGAAGGCGACGATTAGCGGCACCAGCCGGGTAGAAGGCAAAAGCAATACGGTGCACTTAAACTACTCCCATGAAGAGAATATTTTTGACCTGTGGCGCAGCTTGCGTTTCGGCGACAATCTGCAGGCGTGGCTGGAGCAGAACGCCAGGCTGCCCGCGCCGCGCTGTCAGGACAGTCATACCTGTAAGGAACAACAATAATGATCAAACTATTCGCCGCCTTTCTGGCCACCGCGCTGCTGGCGGGCTGTACGCCGCGTATTGAAATCGCGGCATCGAAAGAGCCGATCACCATCAATATGAACGTCAAAATTGAGCATGAAATTCATATCAAGCTGGATAAAGACGTTGAGAATCTGCTCAAATCGCGTAGCGATCTGTTCTGAGGCGATGATGAGAATACGACTGATAACCGCCGCGCTGGCGCTGGTGCTGTTCAGCGCTCAGGCGCAGGCCCTGACCCTGAATGAGGCTCGCCAGCAGGGGCGGGTCGGCGAAACCCTCAACGGCTATCTTGAACCGCTGCGTCAGGATAAAGAAACCCTTGAGCTGGTGAAACAGATCAACGCCGCCCGCAGCGACAGCTATCAGCAGCTGGCGGATGACAATAATCTACCGGTGGATCAGGTGGCGAAAATGGCCGGTCAGAAGCTGGTCGCCAGGGCGCAGCCGGGCGAGTACGTGAAGGGCCTTAACGGCAAATGGCTGAAAAAATAGCTATCGGCAGCGCTTGCGATACTCCCCCGGCGAGACGCCGAAGCGCTGCTTAAAGGCGGTGGAAAAATGGCTATGATCGCTGAAGCCCCAGCTGTAGCCGATCCCCGCCAGCTTTTCGTCATCATGGGCGCTTTGCAGCGCGCGGGCGCACAAATCGAGCCGACGATTCTTGATATATTGCGCCACCACCAGCCCCTTTTCCGCAAACAGCCGATAGAGGCTGCGCACCGACATGCCGGTTTCGCTGGCCAGCCACTCCGGGCGCAGATGTTCCGCCTGAATCGACTCATCGATTAACGCCATGATTTTCTGAAACTGCTTATCGCGCCGGGACGGCTGGGCCTCCTGATGATGCAGCATCGGGCGCAGCAGGCAGACGATGGCCTCCAGCGCCGCTTTGCTTTCGCTGGCCGAGAGTTCAGGGCTGTTCATGCTTTCATGCAGCAGGCGCTGGCTGAGCTGGACCATCGGCAGGCTTTTCGCCAGCCGGGTAGCGATGCTGATTTCACTGCCGCGCAGCTGTTGCTCCAGCAGCGATCTTGGCAGCAGCAGGGAGGCCTGACGCGAGGTTTGCTGCCAGATAATTGAACAGGGACGAGACGCGTCAATCAGGGTGATATCGCCGCTTTCCAGCATCGCCTGGCGGCCATCCTGCTCGATCGTTGCCTGGCCCGCGAGCTGGAAGACGGTATAAAACCAGGCGTCGTTATCGCGCTGGATCTCTTGTCGGGTGCGGTAAAGATTAATGCCGCAGGCGGTCACCGTGCTGACTTTCAGGTCGCCGGCATAGCTGGCGTCGATCTCACCGTGGAAATTATCAGCCAGCGGACGGGCGGCAAACTGCCCGCAGACCTGATTGATTTTTGCTAACCAATGCTGGTAGTTCTGCCCACGATTTGCCGTACTCATCGCGCATCCCTTGTAATAATAATGTTTTTGCATTGTTGCACTTATGATGCCGGAGGCAAGGGTCAACGGCGGAGTATATGAAAGAACTATTACCTGCTGCACATTTTCTGTCCGCCTCATCAACTTAATTGCGGCGCCTGTCACAGCGGCAACAGCGAATGTCACAGAGAAAAAAGCGTGAATCGCGACCCCGGCATAAACTGAAACCACTATCCGTGAACAATAAGGAAGGGGTATGTCCACATCACAGGTCGCGCTACTCGCCAGCGTGCAGCAGTTTTTAGACAGACAGCATGGGTTGTATCTTGACGGTGCGCAGCAGGCGGCAGAGAGCGAAAAGCGCTTAACCGTCTGGGATCCGGCCACCGGTCAGGCTATCGCCAGCACCGCGGATGCTAACGCCGCGGATGTCGATCGGGCGGTGATGTCCGCCTGGCGCGCTTTCGTTTCCCGCAGCTGGGCAGGGCGGACGCCCGCCGACCGCGAACGGATCCTGCTGCGTTTCGCCGATCTGGTGGAGCAGCACGGCGAGGAGCTGGCGCAGCTGGAGACCCTTGAACAGGGGAAATCGATTAACATTTCCCGCGCCTTTGAAGTGGGCTGCACGCTGAACTGGATGCGCTATACCGCCGGACTGACCACTAAAATCAGCGGCCGCACCCTCGACGTATCGATCCCCTTCCCGCAGGGCGCACGCTATCAGGCGTGGACCAAAAAAGAGCCGGTGGGCGTGGTGGCCGGGATCGTGCCGTGGAATTTCCCGTTGATGATCGGCATGTGGAAAGTGATGCCCGCGCTGGCGGCTGGCTGCTCGATCGTCATTAAGCCGTCGGAAACCACGCCGCTGACCCTGCTGCGGGTAGCGGAACTGGCAACCGAGGCCGGCGTACCGGACGGCGTTTTTAACGTGGTGACCGGCAGCGGCGCCGGGTGCGGCGCGGCGCTGACCTCGCATCCTCAGGTCGCCAAGGTGAGCTTTACCGGATCGACCGCTACCGGTAAACAGATTGCCCGCGTGGCCGCTGACCGACTGACCCGGGTCACGCTGGAGCTGGGCGGCAAGAACCCAGCCATCGTGCTGAAAGATGCCGATCCGCAGTGGGTTATTGAGGGATTAATGACCGGTAGCTTTCTGAATCAGGGGCAGGTGTGCGCCGCCAGTTCGCGAATTTATATCGAAGCGCCGCTGTTCGATACGCTGGTGAGCGGCTTCGAGCAGGCGGTGAAGTCGCTACAGGTCGGGCCCGGTATGCTCGAGAGCAGCCAGATTAACCCGGTGGTATCGCAGGTGCATTGCGCAAAAGTGGCGGCCTATCTTGATGAAGCCCGTCAGCAGAAGGCAGAGCTGATTAGCGGTAACGTGGGGCCGAATGCGCAGGGCTACTATATTGCGCCAACGCTGGTGATTAATCCCGACGCCGGGCTGCGCCTTAGCCGGGAAGAGGTTTTCGGTCCGGTGGTGAACCTGGTACGCGTGGCCGACGGGGAAGAGGCGCTGCGCCTGGCCAACGACAGCGATTTTGGCCTGACCGCCAGCGTCTGGACCCGCGACCTGAGCCAGGCGCTGAGCTATACCGATCGCCTGCAGGCGGGGACGGTGTGGGTCAACAGCCATACGCTGATCGACGCCAACCTGCCGTTCGGCGGCATGAAGCAGTCCGGTACCGGCCGCGATTTCGGCCCCGACTGGCTGGATGACTGGTGCGAAACAAAGTCGGTCTGCGTGCGCTACTAGCCGCCTTTTCCCCGGTGGCGGCTGGCGCCTTACCGGGGCTACAAGCGCGTAACTTGCGGATTCTGTCGCCAGTCCTGCGGCAAAATCCGCGCCTCGATACCTCAAATCCGGCTTATCTCCGTATGCCCGGTGGCGCCTTTCTCCGGGAGTAAACCGTCACTCCAGCAAGGACGGGTCGGCGTCGATCATCATCTGCTTCATCTCTGCAAAATGCTGGCGTGAAAAGTCGGCGATCCCCTCCCAGTCCTGCGCGGTTTTCTCCGCCACCGCAGCGGAGAGCACTTTCAGCGGCTGCCCCGTTGACCAGGCGGTCACCAGAATCTGGCAGGCGCGCTCCAGAGTCCAGATATCATCGAAAGCCTCGCCAATCGACGGTGCGGTCACCAGTACGCCGTGGTTGCCCATCAGCAGCCGGCGCTTGTCGGCCAGCAGCGACGCCAGACGCGCGCCTTCCGCCGTGGTGTCCGCCATGCCGCCGTACAACCTATCGACGGCTACCCGATTGAAATAGCGCGCCGTGTTCTGATCGATCGGCGGGATATGCGGCGTCTCGAGGCAAGCAACGCTGGTGGTATACACCGGATGCAGGTGCAGTACCACCCGCACCTCCGGCAGGCGCTGGTGGATCTGCCCGTGAATCGCCCACGCCGTGGCGTCCACGTCCGCTCGCCGGGCGCAGGCTTCATCATCGGCGTCCAGCAGCAGCAGGTCGCTGGCGCGGATGCGCGAAAAGTGTTTCCACTTCGGATTCAGCAGGAATTTTTTGCCGTCCGCCGAGATGGCCGCGCTAAAGTGGTTGGCCACCGCTTCGTGCATCCCGAGATGGGCGATGATGCGAAAGGTCGCCGCCAGGTCGATACGCGTCTGTTCTTCATAAGAGCGGGCCATATGATTACTCCGCTTTCGGCATCAGGGTCTGCAGATCCTCTGGCGTCGGGGCCTGGAAGTTATATTTCTTCAGCAGCGCGGCGTATTCCGGCGTCGCGCTGTATTTCTTCAGCCCTTCCTCCAGCGCGGTTTTCACTTCGCTATTGCCTTTTTTCACCCCAAAGCCATTGAGCACCGGATAAATTAAGGTTTCGGAAGAGATGGTCACCCGATCGCCAAGCTTATCAATCACGCCGCGCGCCACCGCCGCATCGGTGATTTGCGCCTCAACCGCCCGCGAGAGCAGCGCCTGGGTGGTTTGCGGGTCTGTGGTGTATTCACTGAGCGCTATCGGCTTCAGGCCCTTTTTCACGCAGTAGTCGGCGGAGAGCTTTTGCAGCTGCGCCAGCCATGACGTCGCCCCCATTGAACCAATTTTGTGGCCGCAAAACTCTTCCGGCGTTTTCGGCTGATAGTCGCTGCCTTTCAGCGCGAGGATCGCTTCGCCGCTTTTCAGATAGGGCACCATATCGATAACCTTCAGACGCTCGGCGGTGATGTACATTGACGAGTTGGTGATATCGAAGCGTCCGCCCTGCAAGCCCGGAATCAAATTCGGAAACCGGGTATCAATATTCACCGCCTCGCGGCCCATGGTTTTCGCCAGCCCGGCAAGAAACTCGATATCGAACCCGGCGGGCTTGTTGTTTTCCATATATTCATACGGGAAAAAGGTCATATCCGAACCGGCGGTGATTTTCCCCGGCTGCTGGAAGGCCTGGGCGCTAAAGGACGACAGGGCGCCAGCGGTGCAAAGGAGCAGGGCAGCAGGGCGGAAAGCTTTAAAACGTTTCATACAACCTCCAGAGAGTGGGCAAATTACATGCTGGCGCGATCGGTACCGGCCTGCTGGACGAAAAAGGATGCGCCGCGCGGTTTTTGCGGCAGGCGTAAATGATTCACGGTACTGCGCACCAGGCCGCTCTCTTCCCCGGCAACCATCTGCCCGGCGTGCGCGCTGGGCAGCGGATTTTCGCCGTACGGCAGGGCATCTTCCGCCGCGTAGACGCTGATAAACAGCGTCCGCGGCAGGTCGGTTTCATTGGGGCTGGAGGCGTGGAGCAGACGAGTATGCATAAAGCACACCGATCCCGCCGGGCCAAAACAGGCCTGCGGCTGCTGGCAGTGGGTCGCTTCAACCTCCCGATCCACGGCGCCGGTAAAACGATCGTTTTGCCAGTGGGACCACAGCGGTCCCCGATGGCTTCCCGGCACCACGTTGAGCGGGCCGTTCTCCGGCGTCACTTCGCTGACCATCAGCAGGGCGGTGATGATGTCGTCATTGCTGTGGGGGGTAAACAGAAAATCCTGGTGCCATTTCACCTGCGTGGCGGTGTGCGGCAGCTTGGAGTTGATTTTGCTGTGATGGAAGCGGGTCCCGCTGCCGCCGATCAGCTGGCCGGCAATCGCCGCCATTCTCGAATCAAGCGCGGCGTGGCGGTAGGCGGCGGAAATCTCCGTGGGGGAACTCACACGGCGCAGCGACGGATGATGGGGCGCGTGATCGCTTTCGAGGTCGAAACGCGGCCGACCGTCCAGGGTTTCGCCCCACACCTCGCTATGCTGTCGGCTCTCTTCGACCCAGGCGTCGAAATCGGCCTGCAGCAGCGCGACATCCTCGGCGGAAAGCACCTCTTCGACAACCAGAAAACCCTGCTGATGAAACTGTTCGATTTGCCACTGCGCGATCATATTTTTCTCCTTTCGGGAACGGAGGCGTTAAGCCAAAGAGACATCTTTCAGGAAGGCGTCCACGCGCGGATGCTGGCCGTCGCGCATTGCCTGAGGCGTGTCGTCGCAGACCACGCGTCCTTTTTCCATAAACACAATTCGATCGGAAACCTTAAAGGCGAAGTTCATTTCATGGGTGACGATCACCATGGTGATGCCTTCATGGGCCAGCGATTCGATAACCTGCAGAACCTCGTTAACTTTTTCCGGATCCAGCGCCGAGGTGGGCTCATCGAACAGCATAATTTGTGGGCGCATCATCAGGGCGCGGGCAATCGCTACCCGCTGCTGCTGGCCGCCGGAAAGCTGATGCGGATATTTCCACGCGTGTTCCAGCATGCCGACTTTATGCAGCAGTTCGCAGGCGTGCTGCTTCAGCTCGCCTTCGCTGGCCAGATGGTGATAGCGCGGCGCCAGCAGCAGGTTGCCGAGTACGGTCAGGTGGGGGAACAGGTTGAAGCTCTGGAAAACCATGCCGATATTCTGGCGATGCTCGCTGTTCTCCATAAAACGCGGCTTCTGCTGCCCCTGGCGGTCAAGGTGAATAAAAGGCTGGCCGTTGATTTTGATCTCGCCGTTATCAATCTGCTCAAGGCCGTTCAGCAGGCGGATCAGCGTGGTTTTACCGGAGCCGGACGGGCCGATGACGGAGACCACTTCGCCGGGCTGAATTTGCAGGCTGACGGCGCCCAGTACTTCGACATTGTTATAGGCTTTATGCAGCTTTGACGCCTGTAGCGCCGGTTCCTGCGCGACGCTAACGCTGCGGGCCATTGCCGGACGCCGCGCGGTAGCCAGCTGCTGCATTTCTTCATCCACCGGTCGCGTGGTCTTACGCTGGGTGACGTCGAGCCAGGTCTCGAGGCGCTTAAGCAGGAAATCAAACACCGTGACGATCAGGATGTAGTAAAACGCCACAGCCGCCATGGTCTCCATGACGAGGAAATTCTGCGAATAGAGCCGTTGGCCGACCATTAAGATCTCGGTCAGGGAGATAACCGACACCAGCGAGCTGAGCTTGACGATGGCGATATACTCATTAGCCAGCGCCGGCAGGGCGACGCGCAGCGCCTGCGGGATCACCACACGCCACTGGGTGCCGGCATAGCGCAGCCCGAGCGCGCGGGCGGCTTCGCTCTGTCCTTTCGGAATCGACAGCAGTCCGCCGCGATGAATTTCAGCAATATAGGCGGCTTCGCTCAGCACCATCGCCAGCAGTCCGGCCCAGAACGGGTCGTTCAGCACCGGGGCGAAGGAGGGCAGCGCCTGCGGCATGTTGTAGACAAAAATCAGCAGCACCAGCAGCGGCATGCTGCGAAACAGCCAGATATAGAGGCGGGCAGGCGCGTTAAACAGCTTGCGCGGCGACTGTTTGGCCAGCGCCAGAATAAACCCCAGCACAATACTGAAAGCCCAGGTCAGCAAACTTAATTTGATGACGGTCCAGGTGGCCTGCCAGAAATCGATATCGCTGAGCAGGCTTAACATATAGTTCCAGTTAAACGTCATGGGCTATTTCACTCGCCATAATTAACGGAAATTAAGGCGATTCCCCTGTTCTAAAATGGGGAGCCGCCGGCGTTCATCTTGCCATGACACTATGCTGGCACTCTTCGACCGGTGGCAATTAGTAAATTTTTGGCCTTTAAGTTTAAAAAAACTATACAGCTATATTAACCTCAGGGAATTTAACGCAATTAATGAGAAACAGCATTGAAACAACTTAAAAACAATCACCCTTATTTTTAAACCTGATTTTTCGTAAAATGACAATTTGTGCAATATTGGGGCGCGCCGCGGGCGAATAAGGTGCAGGGCGATGCTTTATGGTGCAATACGCGAAATCAGGCAAAAAAAGAGGGCGGGTTATTAAATAGAAACGGCGGCTATTTGCCGACGAGGTAAAGCGCAAACGGCATGGCACGATGCTTGCAGGCTGCTTATCGTAAAACTAAGCCCGTTCGTAATAAGACAATATTTTATCAATGGTGAAGCGATGAACCGATTTACCCTCAAACAGCTTAAATATTTCGTGACGGTGGTGGAAACGGAGAGTATCGCTGAGGCTTCCCGTCAGCTGCACATTGCCCAGCCGTCGATCTCTATTGCGATTAAAAACCTCGAAAGTACCTTCGACCAGCAGCTGTTTATTCGTCACCACGCGCAGGGCGTATCCCTGACCTCAAGCGGGCGGCGCTTCTACGATAAAGCCAAAGAGCTGCTGCGGCTGTCCTATGAGTTTGAGCAGAACTCGCGGGCGGATAAAGAGCTGGTATCCGGGACGATTTCCGTCGGCTGCTTTGAATCCGTCGCGCCGCTGTATATGCCAAAACTGGTAGCGGGATTTAAAAAAATGTATCCCGAAATTACTCTCCAGCTCTACGACGGCGAACAGCATGAACTGATGCACGGTCTGCACCGCGGGCGCTTCGATCTGGCGCTGGTCTACGACCTGGAGCTGGGTCACTCCATTCATAAAGAGCTGCTGAACGCCCCGCATAAACCCTATGCTTTGCTGCCCGCTTCTCATCCGCTGGCGCAGAAAAAATGCGTCACGCTCCAGGAATTAAGCCGGGAACCGATGATTTTGCTCGATGCGGTCCCCAGCAAAAACTATTTTGTCTCGATATTTAAAGAGAAAGGTTATCACCCGGAAGTGGCCTACAGTTCGCCGTCCATAGAAATGGTGCGCTGTATGGTCGGGCAGGGATTAGGCTTTTCGGTACTGGTTACCCGTCCGCTGTGCGATATGACCTATGACGGCGAAAAGCTGGTGCAGCTGGATATTGCCGACGAAATGCCCGCATCGACATTAATTATGGCGCATCTTGCCAATAATGAACCCACGCGTCCGACGCAGCTATTTATGGATTATTGCCGCAGCATAGAATTAACGCCGCATCAGCACGCGTAATTTAATTAACGCGGCCGAAAGCGTTATTTTTTTGTCGCGTCATTCAGCCTCGTAAATTTCTATTCAGACGATCGTTTTATAATAATTTACCATTTCATCACACTTACTTAACCTGAGTTCTGTCAATCCCGGCGGATAAGCCGGACAACCGTGCTTGAAGGACACAGATATGACAGAGCAGATTACAGAGATCGATACCCTGGTGGTAGGCGCGGGGCAGGCGGGCGTCGCCATGAGCGAGCATCTGACGCATCACGGCATTCCGCATCTGGTGCTGGAAAAAAAGCGCATCGCTGAGGCCTGGCGCAGCGGCCGCTGGGATTCGCTGGTGGCCAACGGCCCGGCCTGGCACGATCGGTTTCCCGGCATGACCTTTCCCGGCTGCGACGCCGACAGCTTTGTCGCCAAAGAGCAAATCGCTGACTATTTCGCCGCGTATGCCAAAACCTTTAATGCACCGATCAAAACCGGCGTTGAGGTCTTTAGCGCCGAGCGCTTAAACGGCCGTCCGGGGTTTCGCGTGGAAACGTCACTGGGCGTGATTGAGGCGCAGCGTATCGTCGCCGCTACCGGGCCGTTCCAGCGCCCGGTGATACCGGCCATCGCGCCGCAGGATAGCGCTGTACAGCAGATTCATTCTGCGCACTATTTCAACCCGCAGCAGCTTCCGGAAGGCGGCGTGCTGGTGGTTGGCGCGGGGTCGTCCGGCGTGCAAATCGCCGATGAGCTCCGCCGGGCGGGGCGCGCGGTATGGCTCTCCGTCGGCGCGCACGATCGCCCGCCGCGCCGCTACCGCCAGCGCGATTTTTGCTGGTGGCTGGGGGTGTTAGGGCTGTGGGATGCGGCGGCCAATCAGCCCGGCAAAGAGCACGTGACGATTGCGGTCAGCGGCGCGCGCGGCGGTCATACCGTTGATTTTCGCCAGCTGGCGCACCAGGGAATTACCCTGGTCGGACAGACGCACGGCTTTACCGAGGGCAAAGCCGTTTTCCGTGCCGATCTGGCGGACAACATTCGTCTCGGCGACGCCTCCTATCTGGCGCTGCTCGACGCCGCGGATGAGTATATCGCTCGCAACGGGCTGTCGCTGCCGGAAGAGCCGGAAGCGCGCTTTTTCCTGCCCGACCCCGATTGCCTGACCCAGCCCCTCACCGAGCTCGACCTGGCAGCCGCGGGGGTGAGCTGCATTATCTGGGCTACCGGCTATACCACCGATTACCGCTGGCTGAAGGTCAACGCCTTTAATGAACAGCAGCGCCCGCAGCATCATCGCGGCGTTTCCAGCGAACCGGGCGTCTATTTCCTCGGTCTGCCGTGGCTCTCCCGCCGTGGCTCAACCTTTATCTGGGGCGTCTGGCACGATGCGAAATATATCGCCGATCAGATTGCCATTCAGCGCCAGTATCAACGCTATCAACCTTCCTGCTAATGCCTGATTTGAGGACGCAACCTATGCCAACCCATACCCGTATTCGGATGTTTAACACCAAAGAAACCTATCCCACTCAGACACTCAATAACGATCTGTGCCAGGCGGTGCGCGCGGGAAACACCGTGTACGTTCGCGGTCAGGTGGGTACCGATTTTGACGGCAATTTGATCGGCCTGGGCGACCCGCGCGCCCAGGCAGAACAGGCGATGAAGAACGTTAAACAGCTGCTGGAAGAGGCCGGCAGCGATCTGACGCATATTGTGAAAACGACGACCTATCTGATCGACCCGCGCTACCGCGAACCGGTGTACCAGGAAGTGGGGAAATGGCTCAAAGGCGTGTTTCCCATTTCGACCGGCGTGGTGGTATCGGCTCTCGCGCAGCCGCAGTGGCTGATGGAAATTGACGTTACGGCGGTGATCCCTGACGACTGGCATGCGCAGGAGGCACCATGACCCTCTCTATTTCCGCCCTGTGCCCGGAGTCGGGTCAACTGGGCATTGCGATTAGCTCATCCAGCATTGCCGTCGGCGCCCGCTGCCCGTGGCTGCTGGCGGGCGTTGGCGCGGTGTCCAGCCAGAACATCACGCTGCCCGCGCTCGGACCGCAGATCCTTGCCGGGCTTGAGGCGGGACTCACGCCGCAGCAGGCCCTGACGCAGGCGCTGGGCGAAGACCGGTTTAGCGATTATCGCCAGGTGGCGGTCATCGACGCCAGCGGCGAGAGCGCCGTGTTCAGCGGCGAGCATACGCTCGGCATCTGGCAGCTGGCGCAGGGCGAGAACTGCGTGGCGGCGGGGAATATGCTGGCCAACCCGCAGGTGATTACCGCCATGACGGCGGCGTTCGAAGCCGCCAGCGGCGAACTGGCCAGTCGCCTGATCGCGGCTTTGCAGGCGGGTATCGATGCGGGCGGCGAAGCCGGGCCGGAGCACTCGGCGGCGCTTAAAGTCGTGGAGGATTACGCCTGGCCGGTGGTGGATTTACGCGTCGACTGGGCGGAAGAACGCCCGGTAGCGGCGCTGGAAGCGCTGTGGCTGGCCTACGAGCCGCAGATGGAAGCGTACATCACCCGCGCGCTTGACCCGCGCGAAGCGCCGACCTACGGGGTGCCGGGCGATGAATAACCGCGTGCGTGAGATCCTCGGCGCGCTGCTGGCGTTTGATACCACCAGCCGCGAGTCGAATCTGGCGCTGATTGCCTGGATCGGCGACTTTCTGCGCGCGCGCGGCGTGGCGTCGCAGCTGTTTTATGACGACGAAGGGCGCAAGGCAAACCTCTATGCCCGCCTTGGGCCAACCGGCCCCGGCGGGGTGATGCTCTCCGGCCATACAGACGTGGTGCCGGTGGATGGTCAGGCGTGGACGGTGCCGCCGTTCGCCCTTACCGAACGCGACGGGCGCTACTACGGTCGCGGCAGCGCGGATATGAAAGGGTTTATCGCCTGCGTGCTGGCGTCGCTGGAGGCGTTTCTTGCCGCGCCGCTGCGGATGCCGCTGCACCTGGGGTTCTCTTATGATGAGGAGGTTGGCTGCCTGGGCGTGCACAGCCTGGTGGATTTTCTCCGCGCCTCCGCCGGGAAACCGGCGCTGTGCATTATCGGCGAGCCGACCGACATGCGCCCGGTCTACGGCCATAAAGGCAAGCTCGCGGTGCGCTGTCGCGTGGAAGGGCACGCCTGCCACTCGGCCTACGCCCCGGAAGGGGTTAACGCGATCAGCTATGCGGCCAGGCTGATTTCCCGGCTGGACGCGCTGGGTGAAAGCCTTGCGCAGCAGCAGGATAGCCGGTTTTCGCCGCCCTCGGGCACGCTGCAGGTGGGGACGATTCACGGCGGCGCGGCGCTGAATATCGTTCCGCAATCCTGCTGGTTCGACTTTGAAATTCGCTATTTACCCGGCACGCGCCCGCAGGCCGTGACCGACGCCCTGGGCGATTATGCCCGCGAGCAGCTGCTTCCGGCGATGCGCAAGGTGGCGCAGCGCAGCGATATTCATTTCCAGACGCTGAGCCACTATCCGGGGCTGCTGAGCGACCCGCAGTCAGAGTTCGCCCGCTGGCTGGCGCAGTGGTGCGGCAGCGACGATTTCACCACCGTCGCCTACGGCACCGAAGGCGGCCTGTTTGACGAGGCGGGGGTCGCGACGCTGATCTGCGGGCCGGGCAGCATGGCTCAGGGCCACAAGGCGGACGAATATATCAGTATCCCCCAGACCGAACGCTGTATGGCGATGCTGGAAAACCTTTGCGCCTGGATGCGCGCCGATCCCTCCGATTCTCTTCGCTGATTTATCAACACAGGATGGCGACTATGCAAAACCCGAACTCCCCGCTTATTGATCAACAGACCGTCGACCGCTAGCAGGCCGACGGCGTCGTGCTACTTAAAGGCGTGTTCACGCCGTGGATCGAGAGCCTGTCGCGCGGCGTCGCCGCGCTGATGGCGAACCCCAGCGAGTACGGTCACGCGCGAACGGTGATCCCCGAGGACGGCTCGGCGCCGTTTTTTCAGGACTATTGCAACTGGCAACGAATCCCGGAATTTCGCGATTTTGTTTTTCAGTCGCCAGCGGCGGAGATCGCCGCGGCGCTGATGGGGTCGCAGACGGCGAAGTTTTTCCACGAGCACACGCTGGTGAAACAGCCCGGCGGCAGTACGGTAACGCCATGGCACCACGATCAGCCCTATTACTGCGTGGAGGGGCGGCAGAATGTCAGCCTGTGGATTCCGCTCGATCCGGTAGCGGAGGCGATTTCGCTGCGCTGTATTCGCGGTTCCCATCGCTGGGACGATGAGTTCAGCCCAACGCGGTTTAACGGTTCAAAGCTCTATTCCCATTCGCGCTTTAAAGAGCTGCCGGACATTGATGCCCATCAGGAGGATTACGATATCGTCAGCTGGGCGCTGGAGCCGGGCGATGCGGTCGCTTTTCATTTCCGCACGCTGCATGGGGCAAAGGGCAATTCAACCGCCCGCGCGCGACGGGTATTTTCCGCCCGTTGGGTAGGGGATGATGCGACATTCGCCGAACGCGGCGGCGTGACGTCGCCGCCGTTTCCGGGGCTTAAGCTTCGCAACGGAGAGCCGCTTGTCGCCGATGAGTTTCCGCAGGTCTGGCCGCGGTAGCGTGCCCAACCACGTTGCGGATAGATGTTTTTACTCTACGACTGAGGGGATCCAAAGCCCATTCCCTCTTCTTTTTCTGGTTGTTCCAGTTGCCAACCAGCTTGTCATAAGTTCGATTGAATGCTCACAATGGGTCGTATCCCTGCCGCAAAGGTAAGCGGGCCAGAGGTTCCCTGTGAGTTTTAACCTGTTGGCGATATGCTTCAGTAGCGCATCAGAGGGGGGGGTATCCGGGGCAAAGCCGAAATTTTTCAGATAGCAAAGAAGGACGGCAAAACCAAAACGGCTGGCGGGTTTATGTTGACCACTTATAAGGCCAGATCATGCTTACTGAATGTCCCACTTGGACTGCGTTAATTCATCGTATGGCAATGCGAGTAATGATTCTCTTCCGACAGAGAAAAAATATGCCTCCTTGCCATATAGTTTCCCTAATAAATTATTCGATTTCTTATTTTTAACAAAAATGGTTATCGCATCAGGGTAGGCCTAATTGCGATAGGTAAACCCATTCAATAAATAGCTTGCTGAATAACACTATCATAATACTGAATGCCCCTAAAAGATCATTGCGACTTATATTTCAGCGTGATTATATTCGCATAAATGATTAATCATTAAGAATTGATCGGTTTTTATAATATATACGCTAAATTTAAGATCCTTATCACATTTTAAACGTTCTTCCACGGGCATCATTATTAATGAAGGCCGTACCCGAATCATAAGGATATGTAGCATATTACATATTTTTGGCGTTTCTATGCCTTCTGTCATATATCTATTAATGAGGGGGATTTATGATTATTGAAAAATTAGTCGGAGCTGATATTTGTAAAACTGTTAATGCAGGTTCCGTCCCGTTGGATTCATACACTTTCGCATCACCTGCACTCACAAAAAATGCAGGTGGTAATTTTATGGCTGCGAGTAACGGTGATACTGAGAAGGAAGCCCAATTCCGAATGAACCAAACGGGAAATATATTTTATGTGTCTACTACACCGGAACTTACTCACAGGACTAAAGATCTATTTGATAGTGTCACAGTATTGTTCGCTGCCATGACCGCAGCGCTTCATGAGACAAAAAAATCATTATTCGATTATGAAGCATGGAGTAATTTAATCGGTGGATCTGGATTTTTTGTTGAAGTGCAAAAGACCAGAAACATGATGACCATTAAAAACAGCGGTGTTACCGTTAACACTCAGATTATTCAGCAGCTTCTTCCTGGTTTAAGTGGCGGCAGCGCTATGGAGATTGCAAAAGGTGTACTGAGTGCAGTAAATGGTGAGTTTCAGGCGGTTGAGCGCGATGAAAATGCCAAACTTGGCCACATCCTTTTCATCTGTGAAGAGCTTTTCGGCGCTCCAAGCGTGACCGTACGCTTGTTCTTTGCGTCAAAAAAATCGCACAGTGCAATCACACAATCGCCGTGCCACAAATCTGTCACTACAACCTTTGAACAATTGCAGGAGTCCAATACGTTCCTGTTTGTATCACCGGACACTATAGCTAAATACGCCAAACTATTCACTGAGCAACCGGAGGAATATACGAACTTAATCGGTCGCCTTAAAGAATTGATTAAATAAGTCAACACAGAAATCCACGATAGGCTGTGAATCAACAGCCTATAATGATACTGAATCGCCACGGGTTTAACAGACCGACCCCCTGCGTCAGTGTGAAAAATATTAAGTAGTTCAGAAACGAATTACGTGGAAAACAATATGGTTATGGTCGCCCGAAAATAGTGAGGCAGGACTGAGGAGATGTCATGGAAGTTTACGATCTGTTTGGTTACCGGCTCTGCTTCTGTTAAAGCTAATTTGCGCTGTTCAATGCAAAGGGAGTAGCCAGAGGTATCGCAAGAACAAGGTAAGTACCGCTGGCAGGGCGGCACTGTTGCTTTAGCGTAGGCCGCCGTCAGGTTTATAGGCCGTTTATGACGTCAGCCGATAGTGCGACTGCACCAGTCCCGAAGGGAAGTTGCGGCTTGATAACAGCGTCAAATCGATATCCCTGGTCAGGGATCCGAACAATGGTTTTCCCGAACCAAGTAGGACAGGAACGGTCGTGATAACGATATCGGCGACCAGACCTTCGCGCAGGAACGACTGTATTACCTGCCCGCCATCCAGATAGACGCGATGCGCGTTTTGCGCCGCCAGGTCAGCAAGCACTTCGCCCGGCGTGCGGCTCGAGAGCTGCACTTTGCCCTTCAGCGCCTCGGGAATGGCGGTATCGGTTAGCTGTCGGGAGAGAACCAGTACGGGTCGATCGTAAGGCCATTGGTCAAAAGTCAGCGCCTTCTCATAGCTCCCCCGGCCCATAACGATCCAATCTTTGTCCGCGATGAATGCGGCATAGCCATGATCTTCTGTCGGGTCATCGCGCTGCAACAGCCAGTCGATATCGCCATCATGTCGGGCGATATAACCATCAAGACTAACCGCGATAAAAACATGTGTGGTGACCATCAAGTGCTCCGTATTCAGCTTGTATCTATGCCGTTGAGTTTAGGGAGAGGTGTTTTGTCCACATAATATGATTCACGCTTTGCCAGCCAAAATATTCAACATGCGGCGTAATGGTTCCGCTGCTCCCCACAATAGCTGATCGCCAACCGTCAGGACCGAGTAGATAGGTTCATTGTTTAGCGACATTTTCTTGTAACGACCAATACCCACCTTAAGCGAACCGCTGATACAGGCCGGTGTCAGGGTACGGACACTCTCTTCCTTGTTATTGGGCACATAGTTAACCCAGGGGTGGGAATTCATCACTAATTCGGCAAATTCCTCTTCGTTGACTTCACGCTTGAGCTTAAGGGTTATAGCAGCGCTGTGGCAGCGGATCACGCCGACGCGTATGCATAAGCCGTTTACCGGGATCGTACCGGGAGACAGGCCTAAAATTTTGTTGGTTTCCGCCTCACCTTTCCATTCTTCACGGCTGTTGCCATCGCCTAAATCGCTGTCAATCCAGGGAATGATGCTGCCCATCAAAGGTGCACCGAAGTTCTGGGTCGGCATATCAGCGCTGTTAATCAATTCACTGACCTTATTAACTAACGGAAGCACTGAACCTGAGGATGCCAGCTCATCCGGAGATAAATGGCGGCTTATGTAAGCACTTTGCGCAATGAGTTCCCGTACATACTGTGCACCAGCACCCGATGCGGACTGGTAGGTCATCACACTCATCCATTCGATCAAGTCAGCCTTTATCAACCCAGCCAGCCCCATAAGACTCAGCGTAATGGAACAGTTGCCGCCGACAAAAAGTTTAATACCTTCTTTAATTGCACGATCGATATTGTTGCGGTTGACGGGGTCGAGAATAATGCAGGCTTTCTCATCCATCCGTAGCGCTGAGGCCGCGTCAATCCAGTAGCCTTCCCAGCCATGGTTAAGCAAAGCAGGGTATATTGCTTTGGTATAATCCCCGCCCTGGCAGGTTATGATGATGTCCATTTCGGCCAGCGCACTTACGGAATTAGCATCTTTAAGTGTGTAGCTGACGCCATCAATGACAGGACCGGCGGCTCCTGCACTGGAGGTGCTGAAAAAATGCGCTGATATATTGTCGAAGTCGTTCTCTTCGATCATTCGCTGTAGCAAAACAGAACCGACCATTCCTCGCCAACCAACAATGCCAACCTGCTTCATTTGCTTAACCCTAATTACGTTATGAGAATGTTAATTTTCTTCGAGGCACGTTATATCTCATTCCAAATTAAAGGTCATTACGAACAACATCCGATTCCGTCATTATTAAAATGTTTCATATAGCATCAGCGATTTTTATCTCTTCCATAGCTAAAAATCCATTGCAAGTATTTGATATGAAATCAATAATATTCAGGTCGATATCCTGCGGTATTCGCGTTTAAAGGAAAGAACAGGCTTAAGACATCCGCTTCTGGCATATAGCTGCCAGACTCAACAAAGCCAGGGTTTGCAATGAGGAGGAGCGGGCCTTCAATGATGTGTATCAGACTCTCTTTTACATTCCGGCCACTTAAGCGGCCGGAAGTAGCGTTTAAACCCGTTCAGAATACGCTTTCAGCATGGCAAGGAGCGCCCGTCGTGCCGCATCGTCCGCGATATTTTCAGGCAGCGCATCAGCGCGGAGATTGATATAAGCGTCAACCGCCTTGCTGATGGCGATGCTGACGGAGTCACGATCGTGCGTGGCCAGCGTGGAGGTCAGCAGGCCCTCAGGATCGATATTGTGGCATTCAATGCGGCGAACCCCACGCTGCGGTAGATTGGCGCGGCGGTACAGCATCGGTCCCAGCACTTGCTCCCGGAAGAATGACAGCATACCCATCGCTTCGAAAAGTTCGCCCCTTCCCAGTTTAACCACCGCATAATGAAGCCAGATCCAGGCTCGGGACTCAAACCACTCCGGCGTCATGTCAGGCCACTGGGCCCGAAATTGTGCCAGATGTCGCTCCAGGGCATGGCGATCGCGAGAAAATAACACTACCGGCTCCTCAACGCGTTGAGTGAGCATGTCCAGGGTGACAAATTTCAGATCGACATGGAGGAGTTCAGGGCCATACAGGCATATCAGCAGGCGAGGCTCTCCGACATGTTCCCCGGTGAACGCATGCAGCAGGTTGCCTGCTGTTCCGGCGAACGCCACACGCTGCGCCATGATTTCATCGTAGTAGAGAGGGTCTACTACAACGACAAAATCCAAATCGGAGTATTTATCAAATCCGCCATGAATAAGCGATCCGCCCCCGAGCAGGGAGTGAATCCGGGCGTCAGACTGAACGTTAAGCTTGAGTTGCTCTGCAAAACTTCTGTGTAAATCGGGTAACGTACTAAGCATACTTTTTCCTGTTCACAAAAAATACAAAGCATTACAGAATATCGAGTTCGGTGTATTCGGGCCAGATATTTTTGCAGGAAGCGTCGTTTCCTCATTGAGTCTCGGGTCCACTATGGGTGGATAGCCTGAGCCACGTAGCCCGATCCTCCGCTACGCCCGCCGTCAGGGCTTTCAGGCAGGATAGAAACGCTGGCGGATAGTCCCGCCACCAGTTCAATCCCTTCCGGTATCTTATCTAACTGAATACGAACGGGGACTCGCTGCGCAAGTCGCACCCAGCTGAAGGTGGGATTGACATCCGGCAGCCCCAGCCCGCCGGTCTCGTCATTGCTATCATCGATCCCCCGGCCGATACTCTCCACGTGCCCGGTGATGAGCGAGTCAAACCCCATCAGCGAAATGTGTGCGGCGCTTCCGACGCGAATATGACGCAGCTTAGTCTCTTCAAAATAGCCCACCACCCAGAAACTGTGCGCATCGACCACGGCGATCTTTGTCTCTCCCGCCGCGGCGTAGTCGCCGGGGCGGAGCCGAAGATGCGTCACGTAGCCGGTAACCGGTGCGCGCACCGTTGTATGGGATAAGTTCAGCTGCGCCAGTTCCAGCGCAGCCAGCGCCCCCTGATAATTGGCCGCCGCGACGCGCGCTGCGCTGCCTGTTTGCTGGATATCCTCGCCGGAAATGACCCCTTTGATGAGCGCGCGTCGCCGGGCGGCATCCTGGCGCATCAGCATTTCATGACGTTTTGCTTCGACGTCGGCCTGCGCGCTGAGCACCGCCAGCTTCAGCCAGCGCGGGTCGATGGCATAAAGCACATCGCCGCGGTTAACCCACTGATTATCCCGCACCGCCACGCTGCTCACCGGCCCGGAAACATCCGGCGCAATCTGCACCACATCTGCCCGAACCCGGCCATCGCGCGTCCAGGGCGTCTGCGTATACTGTTTCCAGAAAATAAACGCCACGCAGGCCGCTACCGCTACTGCGATTAACGTCAGCGCGTAACGGCCCAGCAAAGAGAAAAAAGATTTCATGCGAATAACCCCAGTGTGGTCAGGCCCTGCAAAAGCAGGAAAAAGGTCACGATATAGGTTGAAACATCAAGCAGCGGGCGTAAGGGCAAGCGGCGGTAAAGCCTGCTGCAGGAGAAAAGCGGTACGAGTAACAGCGTACAGACCAGGGCAATGAGCGCGGTCAGCAGCAATCCGGGGATAAAAACGCCCCCGATATTGATGTCATTTATCATGGGTGGGTTCCTCGTTCTGCGTCCGTAACGCGCAGTGCAGATCGACCAGTCGGTCGACAAACTGGCATGATTGTTCATCCCTCGCGGGCAAGCAGCGGTTCGCCATGGCGGCAATGCGCTCGCGTAAGGCTTCGGTCTCCGTTGTGCGGGTAAGACGAGAAAGCACCTCGTGGATATCGCTGCCGGCGGGCGTTTCGCAACGGCGCAGGCGCATCACGCAGAGGCCAATGCGCAGAAAGTGCACCAGGCGATCGAGCGCCCGGGCGGAGGACTGCCCGCTGCGCGGCAAGCGTGGTAGCAGCAGGGCGGCCCGGTCGATCATCAGATTGGTCCAGTGCGTTTCATCGCCTTTAAATACGCCGCTCACGCTGCGGCGAATATCGCGTTGGCACAGTTTCAGCAGACGCTTTATCGCCGCGTCCGCCTGTACGGTTTGCAGCAGACTCATGCCGATAACCGCAAAGCCGGTCGCGAAAAACAGGGCGATCGCGGTGTTGGCCGCGTCGGCGAAGTCGCCGCTGTAGCGCGCGCCCAGCTCGCACAGTACCGGCAGCGTCAGGGTGATCCCCATGGCCATAAAGGTCGTGGGGGGCCGCGCCTGCAGCGATCCGGCAAGCAGATAGACCGGGGCAAGCACCGCCACCAGCACGGGGAAATCGCTGAGCGGAGGAAGCAGGGCGAAGCTATAGATAAGGCTTATCACTACGCCCCAGACAGAGCCGATAATATATTTCACAATATGCGGGGCCGGCGTGTCGAAACTGCCAAACAGCGTGCAGCAAACACCAAGAATTGACACCGCCGTGCCGCCATCGGGCCAGGCAGAGTAAATCCATAGCAGACAGCCGCTCAGAATGATGACAAAAGCGCCCAACGCCGTGCGGGCGGCGCTGAGGGGATCGCGATGGAAAACGTATCCTGTCGCCGCACGATCTTCCGCCTGCGCTGGCGCAGGCCTGGCGTGATGAATGGTCTCCGAAAGCCGCTCACACTGTTGCAGGAGGGTAATCAACTCAGCGATGTAGCGTAAGAAATTTACCCGCAGCGCATCTTCAAAGGTCCGCGCCTGCGCCGCGAGCCGCTGCGCTAACTGCGCGCTGCGCTGGTGCAGCGCTTCTGCGGCGTTTTTGCGTTGGCCGGTATCGTCGCAGGTCAGCCAGACCTGCACGTCATTCAGTAGAGCCTGCATCGCGGCGGGCATCTCGGCGATGATCTGCAAACGATCGCGCACTTCGCCGTTGACAATCACTAACCGCGCCAGCCTGTCATGGAGCGCTTTCCTGGCCTGGCGGGCCGGAACCAAAAGGGCAAAATCATACGGGATATGGTGGCTGATACCCTGCAGAAACTGTAGCGCCAGCGCCAGATGCAGCGGCTCTGACTGCGCGTCGGCCTTGCCTGCCAGGGTGTCGGCAATCCGCTGGCGCGCGGCGTGCAGCGTCTGGGCTAATTTGCTGTTGAACAGCCCTGATATCCGGGCAGGTAAAATGTAGCGGTGAATCAGCGCGGCGCAGACGATACCGATCGCGATTTCCTGTACCCGGATGAGGGCGATGTTAAACACCGTGCCGGGATCGGCGACGGCGGGAAAACCAATCAGGCTTGCGGTATAACCGGCCAGCACAAAGGCATAGGCGCGGGGCGTGCGTTCAAGCAGGGATAAATAGAGGCAGAAGGTGATCCAGCCTGCCAGAATCACGCTACATAGAATTGGCGTATTCACAAACGTCGGCACAATCAATACCGTGGCCCCCGCGCCGGCCACGGTACCGGCCAGGCGATAAAGGCTTCTGCTCAGGGACGCGCCCACCGAGGTTTGCGACACGATGTAGACGGTGATGATGGCCCATGAGGGCCGTTCAAGGCCAATCGCCAGGGCAACGTAATAGGCGAGCATCGCGGCGG
This sequence comes from Klebsiella sp. CN_Kp113, assembly GCF_040064585.1. NCBI lineage: Bacteria > Pseudomonadati > Pseudomonadota > Gammaproteobacteria > Enterobacterales > Enterobacteriaceae > Klebsiella > Klebsiella sp. CN_Kp113. The sequence continues at coordinate 105,859 of NZ_JBEAID010000019.1, forward strand.
CAAAACTCCTGACGGAATAGAGCAGGGCATGGGCGTCGCTCAGCAGCGAGGGAGAGGCTATGCGGCCTGACCAACGGCTTATCGCGTGTAAAAAACGGCTGTGATGGGAAGTTAATGTGCTCATGCCGGGAATTATTCCCGCTTTGCGCGTCTCCTTAAATACTCTATTCTGTCAAAAAATACCTAAATGTTGCCAATGAGATGCCATCCAGACTTGCCCATACCCTGTTTGATCCCGATAGCACGCCGAGCCCTGCCGTCGCGCGGCATATTGATTTCGTTGATTACGCGGCAGAAGTGCCGGTTCATACCCACCGCAAGGGACAACTGATCGTTGCCCTCTATGGGGCGGTGATTTGTCGTGCGGAAAACGATATCTGGATAGTGCCGCCAGACTGCGCGGTGTGGATCCCCGGTGGGATCCCGCACAGCGCCAAAGCGACCTGGAATGCGCATCTCAACTATTTGTTTATTGAACCCGGCGCCGCCGCGCTGCCGGAGAAATGCTGCACGCTGGCGATTTCGCCGCTGATTAAAGCGTTAGTTGACCGCTTAACGAATGCGGACGTCGATTACACCGCGGAGAGCCATGTCGGCAGGCTGACCAGAGTGACGCTCGATGAGCTGGCCACCATGCCGCAGCAGAAGCTGAGTCTGCCGGTTTCGGCGCATCCTAAGATCCGCGCCATGGCGGATGCGCTGGTCAGCCACCCGGAGGATCGCAGCACCTTTAAAGTTTGGGCGAAACGGCTGGCGCTCAGCGAGCGCTCATTAGCACGCCTGATGCTGCGCGAAACCGGTCTGACCTTCGGGCGATGGCGTCAGCAGCTGCATTTGATTATTGCCCTGCGGGAGCTGGCAAGCGGGGTATCGGTGCAAAACGTGGCGGCTAATCTGGGGTATGAGTCGGTCAACGCGTTTATCACCATGTTCAGAAAAACGATGGGGAGCACCCCCGCGCACTATTTTGCCGGTCGAAGAACGGCAGATCCCTGAGCGGCGCGCAGGTTGGATGCGGAGTGAGGCGCTTAATATCCGCCGCGGCCACAGCGCCGCGGCGAGCGCAAAATTTAGTCAGAGAAGGGCGGGGGCGGCTGGCGTAATCCCGTCGTATCCGGGTTGCCGATGCTGCGGCGCCATGCGCCGGGGGCCTGGCCGAACTGACGCTTGAAGCTGCGGTTGAAGGACTGCTGGGAGTCAAAGCCCAGGGCGATCGCCACATTCAAAATCGGTTCGTCGCTGTGGGCTAAGCGCTCGACCGATTTTTGTAGTTTTTGCGCGCGAATATACTCGGCGAGAGGATAACCGGTATGCTCCTTAAATAGCCGCTGCAGATGCCATTTCGAATAGCCGGCTCGCCTGGCGACGGTGCCAATATCCAGACGGCTATCAAGATTGTTGTCGATCCAGTCGAGTAAATCGTGAATGAATGCGCCAGTGTTCATCTGATGTACCTCTACGCAGCGTCTAAAAAAGCATCTTTATCTGTTGCATTTAAAGGTGGCCCGTTTTTGCACTAATTGCAAGTTTTATTGTTGCATTTAAATCCATGCCGGAAACGCGCCATTTTTAGGCGCCAGGAATAGCACATAAAGTGCAACAATTATTCTTGCACTAAATTTAGCGCCTTCCTACAATCGCCGCGATAGTGTATTCGCAACTGTTACAGTTTTGTGGCGATGAACGACACAAATGGCCTTAAGCCAGCCCGGACAAAGGAAGTGGCGCGGTGTCTTCCGCTGCGTCTTGCCCGGCGGCTACCAATACCGGAATAAAAATAATGAGCCTGCAAAAATACTGGGGTAACTTTCATCTGACTGTGCCGGGCGTGATGCTGCTCTCGGCGCTCCTCGTTGGATGCGATGAGGGCGTCGCGCAAAACGCCGCGCCGCAGGCGCCCGCCGTCAGCGCCGCTGATGTGGTCGTCAAATCCATTAGTCAGTGGGACAGCTTTAACGGTCGGATTGAAGCGGTGGAAAGCGTCCAGCTGCGACCCCGCGTCTCCGGCTACATTGACAAAGTGAATTACACCGACGGCCAGGAGGTGAAAAAGGGGGAGGTGCTGTTCACTATCGATGACAGAACCTATCGCGCCGCGCTGGAACAGGCGCAGGCGACGCTGGCGCGAGCCAAAACGCAGGCCAGCCTGGCGCGAAGCGAGGCTAACCGTACCGATAAATTAGTCAATACCAACCTGGTCTCCCGCGAAGAGTGGGAGCAGCGCCGCGCCGCGGCCACCCAGGCGCAGGCCGACATTCGCGCCGCGCAGGCGGCAGTCGACGCCGCGCAGCTTAACCTGGACTTCACCAAAGTGACCGCGCCTATCGATGGCCGCGCCAGCCGGGCGTTGATCACCAGCGGTAACCTCGTCACCGCCGGCGACAGCGCCAGCGTGCTCACCACGCTGGTGTCGCAGAAGACGGTTTACGTCTACTTTGACGTGGACGAGTCGACCTACCTCCATTATCAAAATCTCGCCCGCAGCGGGCAGGGCGCGTCCAGCAATCATCTGGCGCTGCCGGTGGAGATTGGCCTGGTTGGCGAAGAGGGCTACCCCCATCAGGGCAAAGTGGATTTTCTCGATAATCAGTTAACGCCAAGCACCGGCACCATCCGGATGCGCGCGCTGCTGGATAACGCGCAGCGTCAGTTCACGCCGGGTCTCTTTGCCCGCGTCCGCCTGCCGGGCAGCGCGGAATTCAACGCCACGCTTATCGATGATAAAGCGGTGTTGACCGATCAGGATCGCAAATATGTTTATGTCGTTGATAAAGAGGGTAAAGCGCAGCGCCGTGATATTACGCCGGGCCGTCTGGCCGACGGTTTGCGCATCGTGCAGCAGGGGCTGAAGCCGGGCGACAGAGTCATCGTCGATGGTCTACAGAAAGTGTTTATGCCGGGCATGCCGGTTAACGCGAAAACCGTGGCCATGACCGCCAGCACCGCCATCAACTGATCCCTTGACCTGAGAATCCAACCCATGGACTTTTCCCGTTTTTTCATCGACAGGCCGATTTTTGCCGCCGTTCTGTCGATTCTGATTTTTATCACCGGATTAATCGCCATCCCGCTGCTGCCGGTGAGCGAATATCCTGACGTCGTGCCGCCCAGCGTGCAGGTGCGCGCGGAGTATCCGGGCGCCAACCCGAAAGTGATTGCCGAGACCGTGGCGACGCCGCTGGAAGAGGCGATCAACGGCGTTGAAAATATGATGTACATGAAATCCGTCGCCGGTTCTGACGGCGTACTGGTGACCACCGTAACCTTCCGTCCGGGTACCGATCCCGATCAGGCGCAGGTTCAGGTGCAAAACCGGGTATCGCAGGCCGAGGCGCGTCTGCCGGAAGATGTGCGGCGTTTGGGGATCACCACCCAGAAGCAGTCGCCGACGCTGACGCTGGTGGTGCATCTGTTTTCGCCAAACGGTAAATACGACTCCCTGTACATGCGTAACTACGCCACGCTGAAGGTGAAGGATGAACTGGCGCGCCTGCCCGGCGTCGGCCAAATTCAGATCTTCGGCTCGGGCGAATACGCGATGCGCGTCTGGCTCGATCCCAACAAGGTGGCGGCGCGCGGGTTGACCGCGTCGGATGTGGTCACGGCGATGCAGGAGCAGAACGTCCAGGTTTCCGCCGGGCAGCTTGGCGCCGAGCCGCTGCCGAAAGAGAGCGACTTCCTGATCTCCATTAACGCCCAGGGGCGCCTGCATACCGAAGAAGAGTTTGGCAATATTGTCCTGAAAACAACGCAGGACGGTACGGTCGTCCGCCTGCGCGACGTGGCGCGTATCGAAATGGGCTCCGGCAGCTATGCGCTGCGTTCCCAGCTGAACAATAAAGACGCGGTCGGGATTGGTATCTTCCAGTCGCCGGGGGCGAACGCCATCGATTTGTCTAACGCGGTGCGCGCCAAAATGGACGAGCTGTCGAAGCGTTTCCCGCAGGATATGAAATGGGCGGCGCCTTACGATCCGACGGTATTTGTTCGCGATTCCATTCGCGCGGTAGTGCAAACGCTGCTGGAAGCGGTGGTGCTGGTTGTGCTGGTGGTGATCCTGTTCCTGCAAACCTGGCGCGCGTCGATTATTCCGCTGATCGCGGTGCCGGTTTCGGTTGTGGGTACCTTCAGCATTCTCTACCTGCTGGGCTTCTCGCTGAATACCCTGAGCTTGTTCGGGCTGGTGCTGGCCATCGGCATCGTGGTGGATGACGCCATCGTGGTGGTGGAAAACGTCGAGCGAAATATCGAGGAAGGGCTGGCTCCGCTCGCCGCGGCGCATCAGGCGATGCGTGAGGTGTCCGGCCCGATTATCGCCATTGCGCTGGTACTGTGCGCGGTGTTTGTGCCGATGGCGTTTCTCTCGGGCGTGACCGGCCAGTTCTACAAGCAGTTTGCGGTGACGATCGCCATCTCCACGGTGATCTCCGCCATCAACTCGCTGACGCTCTCTCCGGCGCTGGCCGCGCTGCTGCTAAAACCGCACGGCGCGCCGAAAGACTTCCCGACCCGGCTTATCGACCGTCTTTTCGGCTGGATTTTCCGTCCGTTTAACCGTTTCTTCCACCGCAGCTCGAACGGCTATCAGGGGCTGGTGGGAAAAACGCTCGGACGACGCGGGGCGGTGTTTGTGGTCTATGTGCTGCTGCTCTGCGCGGCGGGCGTCATGTTTAAAGCGGTACCCGGCGGATTTATACCGACGCAGGATAAACTGTATTTAATCGGCGGCGTGAAAATGCCGGAAGGTTCATCGCTGGCGCGCACCGATGCGGTGATCCGCAAAATGAGCGAAATCGGGATGAATACCGAAGGCGTGGATTACGCGGTCGCGTTTCCGGGGCTTAACGCGCTGCAGTTCACCAATACGCCGAATACCGGAACGGTCTTCTTTGGCCTGAAGCCGTTCGACCAGCGTAAACATTCGGCGGCGGAAATTAACGCTGAGATCAACGCGAAAATCGCGCAAATCCAGCAGGGCTTTGGCTTCTCTATTTTGCCTCCGCCGATTTTAGGGCTTGGCCAGGGTTCCGGCTATTCGCTCTATATTCAGGACCGGGCAGGTCTTGGCTATGGTGCGCTGCAAAGCGCGGTAAACGCGATGTCCGGTACCATTATGCAGACGCCGGGGATGCACTTCCCGATCTCCACCTACCAGGCGAACGTGCCGCAGCTGGATGTCCAGGTCGATCGTGATAAGGCGAAAGCGCAGGGCGTGTCGCTCACCGATCTGTTTGGTACGCTGCAAACCTATCTGGGATCGTCTTACGTCAATGATTTTAACCAGTTCGGGCGGACCTGGCGCGTGATGGCGCAGGCTGACGGCCCGTTCCGCGAAAGCGTGGAGGATATTGCCAATTTGCGCACGCGGAATAATCAGGGCGAAATGGTGCCAATCGGCAGTATGGTGAATATCAGCACCACCTACGGGCCGGACCCGGTGATTCGCTACAATGGCTATCCGGCGGCGGATTTGATTGGCGATGCCGATCCGCGCGTACTCTCTTCCTCGCAGGCGATGACGCAGCTGGAGAAGATGTCCGGCCAGATATTGCCGAACGGGATGAATATCGAATGGACGGATCTGAGCTTCCAGCAGGCCACGCAGGGCAATACGGCGCTGATCGTCTTCCCGGTGGCGGTGCTGCTGGCGTTCCTGGTGCTGGCGGCGCTGTATGAAAGCTGGACGCTGCCGCTGGCGGTGATTCTTATCGTGCCGATGACGATGCTCTCCGCGCTGTTTGGCGTCTGGCTGACCGGCGGCGATAACAACGTGTTCGTACAGGTGGGGCTGGTGGTGCTGATGGGGCTGGCTTGTAAAAACGCGATTCTGATCGTGGAGTTTGCCCGCGAGCTGGAAATCCAGGGGAAAGGGATCATGGAAGCGGCGCTGGAGGCGTGTCGCCTGCGTTTACGCCCGATTGTGATGACCTCTATCGCCTTTATTGCCGGGACCATCCCGCTGATCCTCGGTCACGGCGCGGGCGCGGAAGTGCGCGGCGTTACCGGGATCACGGTTTTCTCCGGGATGCTGGGGGTGACGCTGTTTGGTCTGTTCCTGACCCCGGTGTTTTACGTGACGCTGCGTAAATTCGTGACGCGCGGTAAACCGGCTGAGGACGTTTCGCCGGCGTAGGGTGCGGCAGATAACAAAAAACCGCCTTCACAGTGAAGGCGGTTTTTTGGCGCTCAAGGAAAATTAATGGGCTTCTTTATATTTGGCGATAAGTTCAGGCACCGGATCGCACCCGCTGGTATCGGCTTTTTTCACTTCTTCCAGCGCGCTTGCCACGGTGTGGCGTGCCAGTACCTGTAGCGAAGCCTGCTCCGCTTCATCGGCGATAGATTTGAAGTACCAGCACGCGTTTGCGCTGACCACGCAGCGGGCGGGGACGTCAGGGCGCGACGCCCACAGTTTTTTATCTTCGATAACGGAGACGTAGATATCGCGCAGGGTGATCTCTTCCGCCGGGCGGCCAAGATGAATAGAGCCGTTGCGGCCAAGCGTTGAGACAATAATGCCGTCACGGGTGAGAGGAACCATGAGTTTGCGGATAAAGCTCGGGTTCGCTTCCAGGCCGTAGGCCAGAATCGCGCTCGTCGAACGTTCACCCAACTGCTCCGCCATTGCTACGCTGAGAACCATCTGCAAAGCTGTCGGGAAGCGGTAATCTAACATTTTCTTATCCTGGGTAGCGGTGAATCTTGTTCTTTTTGGCACCGCAGAGGTGAGTAAGCAATAAACAACAATATACCAAATACGGTAATTTTTTTGAAGCAATCTGCGCTTTTCCCACCAGGTAAAAAAGCGTGAGTGAGAGCGGGACCAGCCGACGCTTCACGCCATGGCGTGAGGCACTGATGAAAAATGTATCAGCATTTAATACCCGCTCGGGCACACAGGACCCCCGGGGTCTTAATGGGCGTTTATCGTTGAAGTTGAATGAGGTGGGTAGCCATCCCCCATCTGAGCGCGGCGCATTTGCCGTCCGTAAAATCGAAAACAGAGTAACTCGCATTGGGGTGAGCATAGCGAGAGAAGTTATCGAGAGTCCCCTCTTTAAGTAACGCCAGCACGCCCTGACTGACATGCCCGTGAGAAACAACACCGACGATCTGATGTTCATTGGTATTTTGCAGGTGTCGTAAGAAATTTATCACGCGTCGAGTCGCCTGGGCTAACGACTCTCCCTCCGGGGGACAATAGGCTGCATCAAGGGCGAGCAACGCATCTGCATCACGCGGATTGTCTCGCCTGAAGTGCTCGAAAGATATCCCTTCAAAGCAACCAAACGACTGTTCCTTAAGAGATTCTTCAACTTTTAACGGGCAGCCAAGACCTTCAGACAGCTTCAGCCCCATGTGCAAGGCGCGCCCAAGCGGGGAGCTGTAAACACATTCTATCGGATATGCCTCTTTCGTCAGCGCTGTCAGTAACGCCGCTGTTTCTTGCATACCGCGGTGGGTTACGAAGCTGTCGCGACGCCCCTGAATAATCCCTCTATGATTCCACTCGGTTTCTGCGTGCCTCACCCATATCACTTTCATCGTATTTGAGATCCGTTATCCAACGTGACTACCCGTTTGTTTATCTGATTCAGGGCGAAAGTGTAGCATGGTGAACGTTTGAAGCCGGTTTCTGGATATTATCCAGCGATAATGTCCGCTTCTGGCACAAAGCACTGCCTACCAAACTCACCCTATGTCCTGTCGCGGTGTATTAAACAACGGGGAGCCACTCAGCTTAAGCATGTACGTTTGCTTTATACTAAGATATTTATCCAACAGAGGCGTTAAGATATCGTCTCAGGATCAAGATGGATTTATCAGCATGACCAGAACAGAAAGGCTTCTCGAATTACTACAGATATTAAGGGCGCAAAGATATCCGATCACGGCATCCGCTCTCTCAGAAAGATTAGAAATAAGCGTGCGTTCCCTTTACAGAGATATAAAAACGCTACAGCAGCAAGGCGTGTGCATTGAAGGGGTGGCTGGAATGGGTTATATCGTTAAGTCTGACTTTCATTTGCCGCCCTTAAATCTTTCTCATGAAGAAATCAATGCTATTATACTTGGGCTTAATTGGGTTTCTCATAATACGGATAATGATTTCAAAAAAAACGCAAGGAATGCGCTTGCCAAAATACATGCCGTTATTCCCGGCGAATTAAAAAATCTTATTGAGAGTCAATCCTATCTGACCGGTCCCACAGAAAAGAATGAGGTGTTTTTTGAAGACTTGCGTAATGCGATTAAAAAACGAAAGAGGATCAAAATAAAGTATTGTGATAAGAGCAATGTTAACTCTTCTCGAGTCATATGGCCCATCGCATTGGTATATATGGAGTCATGCTGGCTTTTGGTTGCATGGTGTGAAATGAGAAAGGATTTCCGTCATTTTAGAACGGACAAAATACAAGGCATTGTGCCGCTGGATTCCAGGTATAGTGAAAGCAGGTTAGTTTTATTGAATAAATGGAGAATGAAAGAGGGGATCGGCCCGGAGAAAGAGTACTGACAAAAACTGTCACTGCGAATTTGTATACTTCCTCAGATGTAAGACTCAATGCTACGTCATAGGGGGAATTATGAATTTTCAAAATAAAGTGGCTGTTATCACCGGCAGCACTGCAGGTATAGGCGAGGCAGTCGCAGAGCAGTTACACAAACATGGCGCGAAGGTCGTCATTGTATCCCGCTCGTCAGAGGAGGCGAAACAAAAAGCGAAACAATTGTCTTCACAGGGGCAACCAGCAATGGGGATCGGATGCGATGTGTCACAGCCCGAACAAGTACGGCAAATGATAGATGACGTTATCAACTATTTTGGCAGGCTTGATTATGCTGTCAATAATGCAGGCATAACAGGTGAGCATGGTAAAAAGATAACAGAGCAGACAGTTGAAAACTGGGATAAGGTCATTGCCACCTCATTGAGCAGCGTTTTTTACTGCCTAAAATACGAGATACCTCAGATGATGAAGATGGGGGGCGCTATCGTTAATTTATCTGCAGTAAATGGTCTGGTTGGCATTCCTGGGCTGGCGCCTTACACCGCCGCTAAGCATGGTATAATTGGTTTAACCCAAACCGCAGCGCTGGAGTTTGCATGTCAAGGCATTCGCATCAATGCCGTCGCTCCGGGCTATGTCCAAACCCCACGAATAAGCGAATTCCCTGAAAATATCGTACGCAGTTTCGCAAATAGCCACCCTATGAAAAGGATGGCAAAAATGCAGGAAATCGCAGACTTCATATTGTTTTTGTTGTCAGATAAATCAGCGTTCTGTACCGGAGGCGTTTATCCCATTGATGGTGGTTTTTTAGCTGAGTGACATTCCCGTTAGGTTTTTAAGCCTCCGTTTTACCGCGTCAGAGGCCAGGGGCATGCCGGGCCGTTCCGTCAGCGTCAGCCCGGCGCTGGCTATCACTGATATTTGGCGACAAGATACTCCTCTTCGCTGCGTCGCCAGAAATGTGAAGGAATAAACGGGGATATATACTCATACGAGGGCGCGAAGAAGGATCGTACCTGAGCCCGGCGATAAAAAACGAAAAAACGTATTTTTTATCGAATAGATTAAAAGGTTGTGGCGTTAACTCATCATCAACGTACTGATGGAGTCATCATTTATGACTGCAACAACGCAACCGCTAACACAACAGTGCCGCGATAGTTTTACCCTGGCACGACATTGGGTCACCGCAGCCAATGTCATTTTCCTGTTTGCAAGCGCACATATCCGGGAGCCGCTGGAGCGGGGAACGCCCCTGAAAAAAAGCGGCGGGCCGGTCATATTTGCTGCGCGCTTTTCCCTCACTATCTGCTACGGGACAGCATACCGCGTCGTATGCTGCCTTGCCGTTCTTTTCGTTAACCCGGAGTTCACTATGAACACGTTGTCGTTTTTACATTCCGCCATTAATCAACGTCTGCTGCTGCCCGTGGTGTTTGCTCTGCTGACCACGCCGGTTTTGGCCGCAGGTGACAATAGTACCAATAGCAAAACGCCGGACTGCCCCAGCGGTCAGGTGTATGACAGCACGAAAAAACAGTGCGTCCCTGAAAAAACAAGCCAGCTCAGCGATGAAGATAAAACGCGTTATGCCTATCATCTGGCCAAAAAAGGGGAGTACCAGGCGGCCCTGGACCTGCTCAACACCCTGAAAAATGGCGATACCGCGGAAGCCTGGAATTACCGGGGCTATGCCACGCGTAAGCTGGGCCGTACCGATGAGGGCATCGGCTACTATCAGCGTTCAATCGCGCTCGATCCGACCTATGCCAAAGTACGTGAATACCTTGGTGAAGCATGGCTGGCGAAAGGCCGTCCTGACCTGGCAAAAGAGCAATTGAAAACTATCGCCACGCTGTGCGGCCATAGCTGCGAGGAGTACCGGGATCTTCAGGCAGCGATCGACGGTCATCCTGAGTCCTGAATAAGAGTATGAGGATAAAAAAATTACGACCAGCGGCGACCGTCAGCATCTTGCTGCACATCTGATACGCCTGTGGCGCTATGGGCTGGTTCTGGTTGTCGAAGAGCTGGTTCAGTCTGCCTGTGTCCGCGCGCTTGAAAAAAGCGCGCGGTTCACCCCGAGGAGGCGGCCGACACGTTGCCCGTCCCGATTGGTTACCCTATCCTGGTTTTATCTCCAATTGACCGGCCCCGGGCAATAGCCGCTGTCAATGTTCCCTGGCCAATTCGTGGCATACGATACCGAGCTGTTCCACGGCATGCAAAAGCGCGGGGGTGGGTTCATTCGCACCGTTCAGGCGCAGGTAGTTTTGCAGTTCCGCCGCGCCCGGGGAAAACAGCGGCCCCGGACTGACGCCAATGCCCAGGGCGAGTGCGCGACGATGTACCTCCAGCGCATCTATCCTGGAGGGGAGTTGAACCCAAATCAAAAAGCCGGCTTCCGGAGCCGCGACGCGCGTGCCCGGTGGGAAGCAGGCTTCAACTCGGGTGATGATAGCGCGCATACCTTCCGCAATCCGCAGCTTCAGATGCCGCAGGTGCCTGTCGTAATCGCCGCTGGCGAGGATCTCGTTTGCCGCGGCTTCAATCAGCGGCGCGCCTGCCCATTCTCCGGCCATGCGGGCCTGCAATACCGCGGAGTGATAGCGTCCGGCAGCAATCCAGCCAATTCGCCAGCCCGGCGCCAGGGTTTTCGACAGCGAACTGCAATAAATCACATTTCCGTCCCTGTCGAAGGCTTTACACGCGGGCGGACGCTGGGCGCCACCGGCAAGATCGCCATACACATCGTCCTCAATGAGCGGGATGCCCTTATCGGCTAGCAGCGCCACCAGCGCCTGTTTGCGCGCCACGGGCATGCTGGCACCCAGCGGATTTTGCACCGTGGGTGAGGCGAGCACGGCCGCAGGGCGGTGGCGCTGGACAGCCTCTTCAAGGGGCGCCAACAATAAGCCTTCAATCGGGTCTGTGGGGATCTGTAACGCCTTCAGACCCAGATCTTCCAGCAGCAGAAGCGTGCCGAAGTAGGCGGGCTGCTCAATCGCGACAGCATCACCCGGCTGGCATACCGCGCGGAGCGCCAGACGTAGCGCCTGCCGTAATGATAAGGTCATCCGCGCCAAAAAGAGCGCCCCACTGCGCAGCGCGTGCGGCAATCTTTCTGCGCAGGTCCGCTCTTCCCGGGGGCAGGCTGTAGCTCTGCCCGCGCGCATCAAGCCGACGACCGGCGGTGTGCAGTGCCCGCTGTAGTGCATCCACGGGAAGCCAGGCGGGATCGGGTAGCGCGGCGCCAAGCGGCACCAGACGCGCTTCAGCGCTACCGAACAGCGACCGGGCAATGGCGGACATAGTCACCGGCACCGGACCGGGCAAAGAGGCAGCGCGCTGTTCATTTCCGGAGGCGGCTGGCTGGCGGACAAAATAGCCTGAACGCGGTCGCGCGATAATCAGACCCTCCGCCTCAAGATAACGCAGCGCTTCCAGGGCCGTGGGGAGGCTGACCTGCTCGCGTTCGGCCAGTTTACGCGCGGAGATAATGCGATCTCCTGCCCGTAAAGCGCCTGAAGCAAGCGTCAGCCGCAGCATATCGGCTATACGGCGGTAGTGGGGCGTCGGCGGGGATATTTCGGACATCGTCATCTGTATAGTCTGCTTTTTGATAAATCTGACTATACAGGCGAAGCGGGGCGCCATCTATAGTGTGTTCCACACCAACCAGCCGGGGAAATCACATGCACAGCGACAGTTTTGACCTTTCACTTTACTTCCGCCGCATAGGCTATAGCGGGCCTGCGGCAGCGGATACCGCAACGCTACACGCGCTCATGCGTCACCAGCTCTTTGCCATCCCCTTCGAAAATCTGGACGTACAGGCAGGTAAAATCGTGTCGATGGAGCCCGATGATATTGCCAACAAGCTCTTACGGCAGAGACGGGGCGGCTACTGCTATGAACTCAACGGGCTGTTTACCATGGCGCTGGAAGCGCTGGGCATTGCCTGGCGGTTTGTCGCGGCGCGGCCCATGTTTTATCCCGCGCGCCGGCCTAAAACCCATATGGCGGTCGTCGCGGAAGTCGAGGGCTGTCAGTGGCTTTGCGACCTTGGCTTTGGGAGCTACGGTATTCGCGCGCCGCTGGCCCTGGATGAACTTGATACGGACATTATCCAGGATTTCGATACGTTCCGGCTTAGCCGCGATGCGCACGGCGACTATCTGCTGCAGGCAAAAGTTGAGGGAAGCTGGGCCAACCAATACGGTTTTGACCTGTCACCTCAGGAATGGATTGATTTTGCTCCGGCCAATTTCCTTAACTCCACGCACCCCGACGCGGTCTTTGTACAAAAGCTGCTGGTTATACAGCATCAGCCCGAGGGGCGCTTTATTCTGCTGGGCAATACGCTCAAGAGCATTACCGCGGATCGGGTAGAAAAGCAGCGGCTGGAAGACGATGAGATTGCGCATGTACTTGAGCAGCGCTTTGCGTTATCTGCCCGCTAATTAATCAAAAGGGCCAATGAGTCCGGGGCGGAACGGGCATGAAGCAGGGATGCCGGGGGAGCCATCGCGATCGCCATGAGGCGGGAGTGACCGCTTCCCCGTGCCTCTCTCAATCTGTTCATCTGCTGCGATATCAGCAGCGGGCGATTATTTACGTTGCCGGCGGGTATATGAAATAGCAGATAATGCAAATAAAAAACTAACGCCACTTTTAATAAACAAGGCTATTCAGTTAATTACCACTACAAAAATAAGATAATTCTATCTGAGCTGGCCAATCCGTATCCGTAGTACATATTTTCGCCTCATAATCCCCTGCGTCTGGAAATTCATTGCTAACAAGTAGTTACAGCTATGCGGCAATATTTTTGGCGATAAAGAATGGTTAAAATAAAATCATCTACTAAAATCAAATTGTTGATTAAATTCATGCACTGCTCGTTCATATTAATTTAGATAATTGGCTCTGTGTCGAATGCCCAAAATTTAAGCAGCGGGTGATAGCTGCTGACGATAATTATCCCGCTCGATATTGCCCTGGGTCTGGCAGGTAAATTCCTGCTCTGGACGTTTGTGTAAAACGACACCGGGCTAATTGAGTTATTTCAAAGGACAACGTAAATGACGAATATCTACGACTCTACCAATATAAGCAGTCAGGAAGCGGCCAGGCACTTGCCTGCGGCTGCTGTAAACAGCGCGAGCGCGGTTTCATGGGGGGCGATATTTGCAGGCGCCGCCGCTGCCGCCTCGCTGGCGCTTATGCTGCTCATGCTTGGCGCCGGATTAGGCCTCACCTCAATCTCTCCCTGGGAAAATCAAGGTCTTGCGGCGGGTACCGTCGGTATTGCCGCCATCGCCTGGCTGACGTTTACCCAAATTGTGGCGTCAGGAATGGGGGGATATCTGGCCGGACGGCTTCGGACTAAATGGGTTGATACGCATACCAATGAAATCTATTTCCGCGATACGGCGCATGGCTTTCTGACGTGGGCGGTGGCGCTGCTGGTATCAGCCGTCCTTTTAACCACCACCATCAGTTCACTCATCGGCGGCAGCGCAAAAGTCATTGGTTCCGTTGCCGGGGGCGCGACGGCAACCGCCGTGAATAACGCGGGGGAGGGATCATCGATGTTATCGAAGTCATCGATGGAATATTTTACCCGCTCGCTGTTCAGGGCTAGCGGCTCCACTCCGGCAGGTAACAGCAACGCATCGGGCAATGATGTTATGGCCATGAATCAGCCGGCGCCGCCAAAGGCGGAGTCACCCGCTCAATTAGCCGAGGTGACGGGCATTTTTGCTAACAGTATTTATTCTGGCGCGCTTCCCAAGGATGATCTGACCTATGTGGCGCAGCTGGTTTCTCAGAATACCGGCATCAGTCAGCAAGAGGCCGAGCAGCGGGTACAGGCGGTTTATGATAAAGCCCAGGCTAATTTGAAAGAGGCAAAAGATAAAGCGCAGCAGGCCGCAGACGCTGCCAGAAAAACCACCAGCTACGTCACTCTGTGGTCATTTATTTCTCTGTTAATTGGCGCTTTTGTTGCCAGTCTCTGTGCCACCTATGGCGGCCGTCAGCGTGATTTATAACGTCTAATACTCATTATACGGGAGGAACCTATGCGTTCAATATTGCTTTTCTTTCTGGGTGTGCCAATCCCTATCATTATTTTAATCGCGCTATTTGTGCACTGACTATTTTCCGGCCCCGCAGGAATAGTGGTTAAGTAAATACTGACCCTCGCACATTACCGCTAAAGCATAAATGCCCTTCGAGGGCATTTATGCTTTTTATCAGGCGCTCAGAGGAGCCTGCTGCGCGTCACCAGGGAATCTCTCCGCGACAGAGTGATGTCAACTATCAATAACACCCGCAGTGAATTAACGCTCACGCCTTGCCATCATTAGCGCCAGGTCAACGAGGCGGTTAGAGAATCCCCATTCATTGTCGTACCACGCCAGAATTTTAACCATATTGCCGCCAATCACCAGCGTTGACAGACCGTCGATAATCGACGAACGCGGGTCACCCTGGTAGTCGCTGGAGACGAGCGGTTCATCGCTATAGCCGAGGATCCCTTTTAGCGGCCCCGCCGCGGCGGCTTCACGAAAGGCATTGTTCACCTCTTCGGCCGTCACCTCTCGCGCCAGCGTCACGGTCAGGTCGACAATAGACACCACCGGTACCGGGACGCGCAGCGAGTATCCCGTTAATCGGCCATCCAGCTCAGGAATAACTTTGCCCAGCGCCTTCGCTGCGCCGCTGGAGTAAGGCACTATCGACAGCGCGGCGGCGCGAGCGCCGCGCAGATCTTTTTCCGGCTGATCGTGCAGGGCCTGGCTGTTGGTGTAGGCGTGGGTGGTGTTCATCAAACCGTGCTTAATACCGAAATGCTGGTGCAGAACCTGCGCGGCAGGCGCCAGACCGTTGGTGGTGCAGCTACCGTTGCTGACCACGTAGTGTTTATCCGGGGAGTAGAGGCCATCGTTAACGCCCATCACGATGGTTAAATCATCGTTTTTGCCGGGGGCGGAGATAATCACGCGCTTTGCGCCACCGCTGTGGATATGCACCGCCGCCTTGTCGCGATCGGTGAAGAATCCGGTGGCTTCAATGACGATATCGACTTCACGCTGATGCCACGGGATATTGGCCGGGTCGCGTTCGCTGAATACGGTTATGGGTTTACCGTCAACCACAAGCTGCCCTTCACCGGCGGTAACGTCCGCGTCGAGCTTACCGAGCAGCGAATCGTATTTTAGCAGATGCGCCAGCGTTTTGCTGTCCGTCAAATCGTTGATCGCCACAATCTGAATATCCGAATTGCCCAGCGCAGCGCGCAGTACGTTGCGTCCAATACGGCCAAAACCGTTAATACCGACCTTTACCATGATTAACTCCTTATCCATTGTCTCTGGCGTCAGAGTAGGCCGGGCAGGCTTTGGCGTAAATGACAAAAAAGGATCACTTTACGCCATTTTGCGACAGTGAAATCGCTGGCGATATTCCCCGGGTGTGAGGTGAAGCTGTTTTTCAAACAGCCGTCGCAGGTTAATGCTGCTGCCAAATCCAGTTTGTTCGGCGATACGATCCAGCGTCTCGTTAGTTTGCTCCAGACGCTGCCGCGCGGCGGCCAGACGGGCTTCGGCGACGTAGCGCGCCGGCGAAGCACCGGTTTCCCGGGTAAATACGCGGGTGAAATTCCTTGGACTCATGGCGACCCTTTCCGCCAGTTTATCCACGCTGAGATCGGCGGTGAGGTTTGCGAGCAACCACGCCAGCAGATCGTTAATGGGGCCCAGGGTGCTGGTCTGCTGAAGGTTGTAGCGGCTAAACTGCAGCTGGCCGCCGGGACGACGCAGGTACATGACGAAATCCTGGGCAATATCGCGGGCCAGGCTGAAGCCGTAGTCCTCTTCAACCAGCGCCAGGGTGAGGTCGAAGCCGGAACTGACCCCGCCAGAGGTCCAGATGTGTTCGTCCTGAATGTAGAGCGGACCGCCTTCGACGCGTACCTGAGGAAATTCCGCCTGCAGGGTATCCAGTAGCTTCCAGTGGGTAGTGGCTCGCCTGCCGTCCAGCAGCCCGGTTTGCGCCAGCAGCAGGGCTCCGCCGCATATGGAGGCAATGCGGCGGGCATGGGGAGCCGCAAGGCGCAGCCAGTCAACCACCGCAACCCCTTCCTGCGGGTTTTGACCTCTGCCGGTAATCATGATGGTATCGAGCGGCTCGCGAGGGTCTATCTCATGAAGGCGATGATCGGCCAGCAGATTTAAACCGGACTGACCATGGATCACCTGATGCGGCTGGGTGGTCGCTAGCTGGACCTGGTAGCAAAGCTCCCCGGCGCCTTCCGGGTGCAGACGGTTGGCCTGCATCAGAATGTCGGCAATACCGGCGGATTCAAAAAGCATGCCGCCATCCGGGACAATAATAAGTATCTTCTTCATGTCCTGAAAAGTAATCTTTTTACAGAATAAGTCAACAGAACAGACGGGGAAGGGGAAATTTTTGCCACCGCAGCGACGCTCTCGTCTCGCTCGCTGATGGTGTGACGTCGACGGGATGGGGTTGCCTGATGAGGCTGGTCTCGCACAAACTGGACTGGAAAAATAGTACCGAATGTCTGCTATGAGCGAGGAATGGAAGTTGAACACTCTGCTCAACGTCGCCAAATGGAGCCTTAATCTCCCAGTTTTTCGCGAGTGGGACCTTCAAAGTTGATGCTACTTATATGGCAACTACGCGGTTGACCTAACAAAAAACGAATGGTTTCCCAGATCGAGCGCCCCTTCATTAAACGTTCCCCATTTTTGATGGGCTATCTATAAACGTATCTAACCCTGTCAGTTCGAAATCCGGGGGGACAACCCGGTCACACGTATACTGTTTAATAGCGAACCAGGGAGAAGACAACGTCTGATCCTGGCACGGAGCGGACGAACTAACTGAGTTGAATCTCCGCTATGAGCTAATAGCAGACATAACATCCCCGGGATAGTTTGGGAAAGGATACTCTTCCAGCATCAGTTTCGGTTCATGCTTTCTGAGGCAGGATACTTTATGCTGGTTACTCTCATTTATAGGATACGACCATGATAACTGTAGAGAAATCCGATCCATTTTCTTCAGAGTCCCATCGCTTAATCGAAATGCTATCAGCTGAACTTGCCGCTATTACGGGGGATAGTGGCAAAAGCAATTTCACCGTTGAAGCAATGAATGATGACAAAGCCTTATGGGTATTGGCAAAGAATACTCATGGCGAAGCAATAGGATGCGGCGCTATTCGGCCGATAACGCAAAATATAGCCGAGCTTAAAAGAATGTTTTCAGACCGAAGCGTGCCTGGAGTTGGGGGAGCTTTACTCACTTTTCTGGAAACATCTGCAAAAGATATGGGATATAGCGAACTCAGACTGGAAACCCGACACATCAACCATCGGGCAGTAAATTTCTACGAGAAAAATGGATATATTCGTATTGAAAATTACGGCCCCTATGTCGGTAGGACAGAAGCCGTGTGTTTCTCAAAAGCATTGCGCTGATTGTATTAATTGGACCCGCTTTCCGCTCCAGGCACAACGCTGTCTACCAAACTCCACCAATGCCCATTTAGCTATAGCGTTAAGGCTGTGAGAGTAAAGACAGATAATGATAATGCGCAGGATCGTGTGTTGCGCTCATGCAGAACCATGGTCATCGCGGTTTCTGCATCGACGCGGAGCTGCCGGAGGAGGGCGTAGCGGCCGGCATGACCGAGGAGCGGGATTCCTCCCGGAGAAAACGCGCGGAGTATACAGGCACTTTAAAGGGGCCATTTCTCCATGGCGATTCACTGCGCCTGTTTCTGGCCGATATATTCCTCTAATCCCTTTGTAAGAACATCGAAAACCAATTTGCAGCACAGACTATTACGCAGGTCTTCGTGCATGACGATCCAGGTATCAAGATAGATAGAAAAGAAATTCGGCAGTAATCTCCGCAGTGGAACATAGCCATTGGCCAACTGCACCTGGCATATGCCAATGCCGGCACCGGCACGAATAAGATTCAGCTGAGCCACGTCGCTGTCGGTGCGCATGGAAAATGCATTCCGGCTTAGCTGAGGGAATTTTTCCAGGGCCTTACGGATGAAAGGCGTATCCTGATCAAAGCCAACCAGCGCATGTTTCAGCAGATCATCGCTATTTTCAGGCGTGCCATGTCGTGCAAGATAGGACGTCGATGCGTGGAGACCGAGTTCAATGCGGCCAACGCGACGCGCAATAAGCTGTTCCTGTACTGGCGTCGTCATGCGTACAGCAATATCGGCTTCCCTGTGCAGTAAATCCTGAACCCGGTTCGACAGAACTAATTCAATCGTTATTTGTGGGTGAGACTCCCTGAGCCTGGCAATAAGCGGCGGCAGAACTTCAACGCCGATAACGTCACTCGCGGAGACGCGGACGACGCCATGAATGGACGCGCTGTTATGACTAAAGTTGGAGGCTGTGCGCGCTAGCGTATTCGCGGTGCTCTCCATCGCTTCGGCATGCACCCTCAGCGCCAGCGCCGTTTCAGTCGCCAGCAAGCCCGTCTGCGACCGCGTGAACAACACCTGGCCCAGAGCGGACTCGAGCGCAGCGATATGCCGTCCCGCCGTAGGCTGCGTAATCGAAAGCCTGCGTGATGCGCCGGAAAGCGAGCCTTCCCTGAGCACAGCCAGAAATGTTCGGTACCACTCCCATGGGATAGATGTATTCATACAAATTTGTATAGCTGCCCTATAAAGATATGCAATTCCATTTAGCTCTGCCTGTACGTACGCTGTCAAGGTCAAATCAGCAAAGAGGCAGACAATATGGAAACCCGAGGCAAGGTCCTGATACTTGGCGCAACCGGCGGAATCGGTGGTGAAACGGCGCGCCGGCTCATTCAGAACAAATGGGACGTTCGTGCCCTAAAACGAGGACTTCATGGCAGTGAACGACGTGGTGACATCCAGTGGATAGGGGGCGACGCTCTCGACCCGGAGCAGGTCGCCGCTGCGGCAGCAGACTGTAGCGCGATCGTTCACGCCGTCAATCCGCCCGGCTACAGAAACTGGAAGCATCTGGTGCTGCCTATGCTGCGCAACACGATTGGCGCAGCAGAACGAACCGGCGCCTTGATCGTGCTTCCCGGGACCGTTTACAACTATGGACCTGACGCTTTTCCGCTATTACGGGAAGACGCTCAGCAGACGCCGGTCACCAGGAAGGGAGCTATCAGGGTACAAATGGAGAAAGAACTGGCGGCCTATTCGCAGCGTGGCGGGCGGGTATTGATCGTCCGCGCGGGGGATTTTTTTGGTCCACGCGCCGGTAATAACTGGTTTTCTCAAGGTCTGATTAAGCCCGGCAAGCTGCCTGGCGTCATTGCCAATCCAGCTTCGTTTGCAACCGGTCACCAGTGGGCTTACTTACCTGATGTCGCGGAAACGATAGCTGCGCTGCTGGCACGACGCGAGGAACTTGAGCCCTTTGCACGTTTTCATATGCAAGGTCACTGGGATGCCGACGGCAGCGAAATGGTCAGCGCGATTCAACGCACAGCGGCACGCTATGGCGGCATGGCCAAAATACAATCATTTCCGTGGTGGTTGATGTACCTGGTAGCACCTTTCAACGCAACCTTACGCGAACTTCTGGAGATGCGGTACCTGTGGCGCCAGCCGGTTCGCCTGGACAATACGAAACTGGTGAATTTTTTAGGTGCCGAGCCTCACACCCCTCTTGATGAAGCTGTCCATGCGACATTACAGGGCCTGGGCTGCATTGATCGTACCGAGATGGCTCGTATAACAATATAGAGACGCTCCAGGGTTGCATCTGGCATGAAGCGGACAGGCTAACTGGGCCAAAGGTCCGCTATGAGCGAGGAACGGACGTACAGGAAACCATTACCCCCATTGTCGACTTCCCACTCACCGTTCCAGTTCAGTCATCGCCAACTCGGCAACTTTTATTGTTGTTGAAACAGTATCGTTACTTGAGAGGGACCAGGCGGTTGAAAGACCACACCATGCAATTATCCATTTGAGCAGGCGTTCTCTGTCCAGGTCAGCCATTCTGGTGACGATGCTTAGACGCTGTTTAAATGTCTCCGGTACAGCCGCAACAGGAGGTACTGGATTACCAAGATCCGGATTAGTAAAAATATTAGCAAAGTCGAATCCCCGTTCACCTATTAGCCCTTTGGGGTCAATGGCAAGCCAGCCAGATGTTTCAAAATCAAGCACATTTCCGTGATGTAAATCGCCATGCAATACGACCACATCTCGAGGAGAAGAAAGCAATTCCTCTGAAATTTCTGCGCAACGTGTCAGGATACCGCCATATTTCAAGGCTGCTGGTTTTAGAGGATTAAACCATTCATGTAAAGGCGTAAGCTGGGGAAACGGTCTTTTTGCGCATGAATGAATTTGGTTCGCAGTCATACACAAAATATGACAGGCTACGTCATCCTTATCTCCACGGGACATTGCTGATAAAGAGGAGGAACCTGTGGCTCTTGAGAGAAGAATTGCTTCATTTTCATGTGCAATCACCTGTGCCGCACCATTCCCTTCCCACCATGCCATTAGTGCATTACCGGCTTGTTCATCAAGGTCATCCGTAACTTTTAGCATGGCTTTAATACCATGTGCTGCTGTTTTGACCGGATACAACTGTGATGTATGAGTTATAAA
This sequence comes from Klebsiella sp. CN_Kp113, assembly GCF_040064585.1. NCBI lineage: Bacteria > Pseudomonadati > Pseudomonadota > Gammaproteobacteria > Enterobacterales > Enterobacteriaceae > Klebsiella > Klebsiella sp. CN_Kp113. The sequence continues at coordinate 127,054 of NZ_JBEAID010000019.1, forward strand.
TGGAGTGCCATCAGGAATGAGGTTCCAGCGACTTAGCCAGGGTTTTAACTTGAACGTATCCATAAAGCTTTCTTTGAAATCCTTACAATCAAAGTGGTAAACAGGTATGCATTCAGGCATTTTACCCCATAGGTGAAGCGCTTTCCTGCATGCTGTCTTCTGGTAAGACAATGTCCGCTCCTGGCACGCAGCAGACGGCCATCGGACGCGCAATCCGCCATGGACGAGGAGCGGACTTTCCATTTTGCAGATACTCAAAAGCGGTGTCCCGCAATCAGCGATTACCAACCTTAAAGCGACGCCTCGGCCAGTAATGCGGCCTGTACCGCAGGACGGGCATTGATCGTTTCCCTGTACGCCAATAGCGCAGGCCAGCGCTCCAGTGAGATTGAGAAGAATTTACACCAGCCCAGCACAGTGAAAAGGTAGGCATCAGCCACGCTGAAGGATGGGCCAGTCAGATAGGTTTTTTCGTTGAGAGTCGCCTGAAGGAAATCGAACTGTCGGAACAGCTTCTCACGAAAAATCGCTCTGACCTCTTCGGGCAGCGCGGGATTGAACAACGGTGCCGAGCCAGCGTGTATTTCACTGGTGATAAAGTTAAGCCATTCCTGCAGACGCACCCGAGCCCAGCTGTCCGCACGCGGCGCCAGGCCGTGTTCTGGTTTTAGATCGGCGAGGTACTGCACGATGGCCGGGCCCTCAGTGAGTATCTGACCATCATCGAGCTCAAGGGCCGCGACATAACCTTTAGGGTTAATGGCGCGGAAGTCGCGACCATCAGCGGTGATCTTGCTTCTGTTGTTGACTCTAACCAGTTCAAACTCAAGTTGCAGTTCGTGCAGCACAATGTGCGGCGATAACGAACAGGTATCCGGGGCGTAATAGAGTTTCATTTTGTCTCCGTTAAAGGTAAAAAGCGGTCGGGGGACGTCCTGAGCTCACTGTATTTGACGCGGAATGCGCTGTAAAATTAATGATAAAGAAAATAACTATTAGCTGAGCTACTGATAATCATGATGAACCTTTTACATTGGCGCTTACTGGTGGCGGTGGCGGATGCCGGCAACATCTCGCGCGCCGCAGAGGAGATAGGAATGACTCAGTCCGGCGCCAGCCAGGCAATCGCCCAGCTAGAGTCTTCACTGGGATTTTCGGTATTTATACGTGAGCGACGATATATCGGCGTGACCGCGCTGGGCGGGCAGGTTGTTGAACACGCAAGAAACATGCTTTCGCAGCTGAATGCCATCCGCGAACTGGCCGATGAGAGACGGGGTTTAAATCGCGGGCGCATTCGCCTGGCCAGCTTTCCATCAGTGACGTCCACCTTGTTGCCTGGACTGCTGCGGGACTTTAAGCGCCTGCATCCGGGTATTGACGTCGTCATCCTGGAAGGCTCGGACGAGGAGGTCGAGGAGTGGCTGGCCGCAGATACCGTTGAGCTGGGGGTAGTCATGAATCCCGAACCCGGCCGTGCTGACGTTGTATTAGGGCAGGATGCATGGGTAGCGGTACTGCCAGCCACTCATCGGCTGGCACATCATGCCAGGACGTGTGGCATAACGCTAAAGGCGCTGGCAGACCAGCCCTTTATTCTGGCGACAGGCGGATGCGCCGTTAATGGTAAAAGCCTGATGGAAAAGGCGGGTCTGCAACTTGTTGATATACGCGTGACGGTACGCGACTGGATTAGCGCCTGTAAGCTGGTCGCGGAAGGGATGGGAGTCGCCATTGTGCCTGAATCAGCCCTGCCAGAGGCGTTGCGCAATCTGTGCGTGGTGCCAGTGACGCCTGCCATACACCGTGAGTTTCGGCTGGTCTGTTCGTCATCCGGAACGTCTTCCGGCGCAACGCAGGCGCTACTTAACGCGCTACGTAAACGAGGATGAGCGGGCACGCGGCGAACCGGATCGTCAGCGATAAGTGACAAACCGGCTTATTGTTTATATCGGCGCAGGCTGGAGGCGGGATGCCGAAGGAGGGCTGATTCGGGGCGTATTGGGCGGCGCACCAGCTCTCCCCCACAGTTCGGGCACCGGCCTTGCAGCCGCTGAGTCACGCAGTCAACGCAAAAGGTGCATTCGAATGAACAGATGTACGCGCTTGTTGATTCTGGCGGCAGATCGTTATCACAGCATTCACAATTAGGGCGAAGTTCAAGCATGGTGATCTCCTGCTATTAAATAAAGGGGCGTCATGAGCGCGCGAGGGGCATCTGCCTGTCCCGTATTCGAACCGCTGCGCTTAATCTGCACGAGATGAGCATGATCGACAGGTCGAAAAAAAGCAAGAGATTGAGTGGCTTATCAGTACCAACCGCTTCTGGCGCTGGTGGTTGGGGGAAAAGACCGCTGAGCCTGTGCAGCGCGAGAAGAGGACGTTAATAGAGGAATAAAAACATCGCCAGATTTGCCCGTGGCGGCTACAGTTAAAATTATTTAACTGGTATGACCACGTGGGCGGATATCTTTTATGAACCTGATAACAATCCCTGTAAAGCAGGGGGATGTTCTGGCTGCCACAGTATGGGAGAGAAACGATGCTAAAGCGCTGGTGATCCTCCATCCTGCCACCGCGGTATCACAGGCGTTTTACAAGGACTTCGCTGAGTACCTTTACGCAATGGGATTCAATGTTCTGACCTACGACTATCGGGGGATAGGTCATTCCAGGTCAGGCACGCTGCAACACTGTCATGTCTCAATGTCTGACTGGATCGAGCAGGATGTCGGCTGCGTTACCGCCTGGGCAAAGCTGCGTTTCCCCAATCTTCTGCTGATGGCGGTAGGGCACAGCGTTGGCGGGCACGCTATTCTGCTTTCAACGGCCACCCGGTCGCTGCATGCGGCGGTTCTTGTTGCTTCGCACGCTGGCGTCACCCGCACAATTCAACAAACGCAGGAAAAGCTCAGAGTCTGGTTTTTATTACGTATTCTGGCGCCGGTTCTGTGTCGTACCTTTGGCTATATGCCTGCCAGACGCCTCGGGCTGGGGGAAGATTTACCCGCGCCCGTCATGCTGCAATGGGGGCGCTGGAGTGCCATGCCCGACTATTTTTATGACGATCGCGCCTGGGATGCGCGCCGACGGGCAAGCGAAGTCACGTTACCCCTTCTGGTACTCGGTTTTGATGACGATCCCTGGGCTAATTCTGCAGCGATTACGCGCCTGATGGCGCCGGTGGAAAACGCAAAAATTGAACGCCGCGAGATCCGGCACGCGGATTATGGTATTCCGGTCATCGGCCACATGGGCTTTTTCCGTACCCGATGTGCGGAAAAAATATGGCCTGAAGTCGGTCGCTGGCTGGCAAGCCAGTGTCAACCCCGGGGATAATGTCTTTCCGGCTATTTCTCTTATAGTCGAAGAGATTAACAGGGCATGCTATGCCGTAACCGTCGGTGCTCAGGTTTCAAAGCGGCAACAGGCGCATCCGGGGAAATAGTTCATCGCGACTCAGAGAGATATCATGTCTGTTCAAAAAAGGGCGAAGAGGATGCACTAAGATGCTGGCTTATATCACTATAGGTACAAATGACTTTCAGCGCTCCGTGGACTTTTATGAGGCTATTTTTAAAGTTCTTGGCTACTCACGACTGCCAGCCTGGACAGAAAGCTGGGCAATGTGGGGGGATGAAAATAACCCACATGAGGTATTCAACTTCTGTATTTGTCCTCCTTTTGACCGGCATCCCGCAACGGCGGGAAACGGGACAATGTTCGCATTCCATGCAGACAGCGCTGACCTTGTCAGGCGGTTTCATGCAGCAGGCCTCCTTGCGGGAGGGGAGAATGAAGGCGAGCCAGGGACACGAACCGCATACGGCCCCGACTTTTATGTTGCCTATCTGCGCGATCCTGACGGGCATAAGCTGGCATGCGTTTGTCAGCATTATTCTCCTGAAGCAGATAAGTTCGTAGATGAAGAATAGTGGCTTCACTTATCACATTTTAGGGTTTTGAGCGTTTATAACGCTTAGCGGTGAAAGGCGGCATTTCCGGCAAAGACACTCAATATCGTCTTCGGCTTGCACAGTCCGCTCCCGGCACAAAGCGGACCGTCTGAAGCGTCGCGAGGTCTGCTATGAGCGAGAGGCGGACACTGGGTTTACTGTTTCGGTAAAACTTACCGGGCAGATTTCGAGACTACACCAGACCCGCTAAACAACATGCGGATACCAAGGCCTATCATGACAACGCCTGTAAATCGTTCCTGCCATTTGATAAAGCCTGGGTGTTTACGTAGCCAGTTTCCAAATGTCCCTGATGCCATTGCGACTGACCCCAGGGAAACAATTCCTGCCAGCTTTTGGATACTCCCCAGAACAAGCAATTGCAGCCAGACAGGACCCGCGGCGGGATCGATAAACTGAGGAAGAAAAGCAAACATGAACAGCAGGGATTTTGGGTTCGTCAGGCTGTTCAGGGCACCTTCCTTAACCGCATTCCAGTCAGAAATTATTGCGGTTTTTCGCAGCCGAGTATCTGTGCCTGAAGTCGCTATCATTTTTATGCCCAGCCACATCAGATAAGCCGCACCAGCCCACCTTAGCAGATCCAGCGCAACTGGCCAGGCATGCACAACGGTCACCAGCCCAAGAACAAGAAAAGAAACTTGCGCAAAACCTGCGACAAAGACATTGCCCAGAACCGTAAGCAGTGCAATACGTCTTCCCTGACCGACTCCTCTGGCGATGGTCAGCATCATGTCTGGCCCCGGAGAAATTTCCAGAAGCGTCAGCGCGAGAAGGAAAGTCATAAACGTTTCGATGGAAGGCATCGTGGTTGAGTCCGGAAAAAAAAAATTTCTGCTACGTTACCTCAGACTGATGCGAGCCGAAAGTGGAAGATACTGCAACGTCCGCCTACGGCACGAAACGGACAAGTGCAAAGGTCCGCTATGAGTGAGAAGCGGACATAGATAGGGCTAAAGATTTGTGCATGATGCATTCAAGGATGATTTATTCTCTGTATTAGAACCTGTAGAGCGTTTTAGCATCATTGGTCGTTCAATCAGCCATATATGAACTGGCTTGCTGACATCGTCAGATTACCTGTAACCGGCCGACAGTCACCTTTATTTGTTAACAGACACAGTTATAAATCTCGACCTGAACCAGGACCAGCCGCTAACAGTTTATGCTTTGAGCATATAGAGATATGATTGCACTGTCTGACCGTTCGATGTGGTTACCTCTACAGGAACCCGTTCATACTCAGAACCTTCGAACTCATCGAGTAGGTGCCAGTAATTATGTAAATTCTCTGACTTGAAAAGAAAACCCGGTACACGATGACCTGAGTCATCCAGTACAATTCCCGGATAACCCATCTCTGCACCCCAGCCTTTCTCTAATAAAGAACCCCCAACGTGGCCTTCCTGCCATGTCCCCCCGATATTTTCAAGAATATGAGCATTAGGCCGGCCAGGTCCGAGTGTCCCGTAAACAAATAAACTTTCCATTATTCCTCCAGGTATCGCTATGAAAATAATAATGTTCTTTTTGTTAATTTTGATTTTTGGACTCTGGCCTGACAAATCATTTGTTCTCACAACACGCGTGAATTATTATCACGCGTATGATGTTCGATCGCCTTCCCCCATTGCAAACTCTGCGCGCTTTTGAAGCCACAGCCCGCCTCTCAAGCATGACGCTGGCGGCAGCGGAGTTGCACGTTACGCATGGCGCGATAAGCCGGCAAATCCGGAAGCTCGAAGAGCATCTGGGGTTAAAGCTATTTTTCAGGCTGACGCGGCAGATAATTCTGACGGAGCAAGGGGCTGAATTTCACCAACTGGTTACCCGTCTTTTGAGTGATTTAATGCGGGAGTCCGAGCGTCTGCGAGGAAGAAACCTGATAAAAAGTTTACGTATAAGTACAACGGTTTCATTTGCCAGTAAGTGGTTAGCACCGCGTTTAAGTCGGTTCAGGCAGAGATATCCTGAATTTGAAATTGAGCTGGATGTTACTGACGTTAATGTGGACCTTAATGATGGTCAGGTAGATGCTGCCATTCGTTACGGCCTTGGCAATTATCGAGATGTTTCGTCTGAACGTATGTTCGATGAAACAGTCACTCCTGTCTGTAGCCCAGATTTTCTTGAGAAACATAATGGTCTGACAGAGATTAAGGGACTTTTAAATTGCGTTCTTCTGCATGAGTACAGAATGCAGGCGAACTGGAAGGCATGGTTTGAGATGGCCGGAGAAAAAAATTTTAGCTGCCAGCAGGGGCCCTTATGGACTCTTGGCAGCATGGCGACTGAGGCGGCTATACGTGGCGAAGGCGTTGCTCTGGGACGCAGCGTTCTGATTGCAGATGATGTCGCTGCTGGAAGGCTTGTTGTTCCGTTTCCACAGTTCAAACTTAAGGCTGAGCGGGGGTACGATTTAGTCTACCGTTCAGATAATCAGGACTCTTTTAAAATAAGCATTCTAAGACAATGGCTCGCTGAAGAATTGAGCTCGTTGAAAGATTGAATGGCTGTCTAAAAAAATCCGCTTTTGGCACAACGCTGTCTATCGCACATTTCACTTAATCAGCAGGGGATGCGCCGCTGAAACCGCTGTCTGGTAAATCTATAATCACCAGGGTGCCAAAGCTGCCTGCTTCTACCGTATGAGGAATTCCCGCTTTGGCTATATAAAGCTGGCCGGGCGCGACGGAAATTTTTTTCTCCTGCACGCTCAGTTCCAGACGTCCGTCTATAACCAGTAATCCCTCGTCATATTCATGTACCTCCTCAGCGACAGAGTGGGCATCTATGCGCAGGACTTTGAGATTCGTTGCCCCAACGCGGCCTAAGATCCGGGAGCGCCAGGACGCCGGCAATGCCTGCGCTTCGGTTCTGAGATCGTAAAGCGACATAAAGCCATTCTCATTGATATTCGTTGCCTGCTTTTATGCCATATAAGTTAATCGCCGACATCTAACATATATGGCAAAAGAAGTTGAAAAACAGGCTATACCGGTCCTGCTGCCCGCTGCATGTGCATTGACCGCGGATAAATAAAAACGGCCCCATCGCTGAGGCCGTGACGTGCCTATTGTTTCTTCTCGCCCAGCGTCGGCGTCTCGTCAAAGAAGTTCCACGGTTTCAGCAGCGCGTGCGCCCACTCGGTCGGCATAATCGGCCACTCCTCGGCGCGGGCCACGTGGGTGGTGCCGGTGGTGATCCACACCACGTCATCATGGTTGTCCAGCGACTCGTCATCTTTCGCGTACTGGCCGAGGCCGGTGTCGTGAATCGAACGGTTAGGGTACTTGCCTTCCGGGAAGCGCTCGGTGGGATGATAGCGGGTGACCCACAGCTGCTTATCCATAAAGCTCAGACGATGGTAAATCCACTCATCAGGCGCGAATTTTGCCCCGGTGGCGACCGGATGCGTGCCGCCCGCGTAGGGGATAATCTGATACGACACCGGGTTACCCATCCGGTTTTCTTTCGTGGTATTGCTCAGCAGACGAATGGTGCCCGGGTCAAATTTCTGCGCCGCTTTCTGCTCGCTATCAATCGTGTACTGATTGATCTGCATAGTGCTGGTACGCGGACCGCCGGCGGTATTCGGCTTCACTTCCGGGTCCATGGCCACCAGCGTGTTGTTCTCGCCGTCAACGTCTAGATCGAGGCGGAAGTTATAAATATGCTGGTGGGTGGTGCCGACAATATTATGGTCAATCAGCGTGCCGTAGCGGGTGTCCTCTTTGGCGCTCGGGTCATGCATGGTCTTCGCCTGCACGCCTTTCACCGCTTCGATGCCGGTCGCCCCAGCATCAATGCCGATGGTGCCGTTTTCGTGGAATACCCAGTCAAAAATATAGTCGTAGTTGCCGACGGTGCTGATCCAGCGCACCACCAGCTCGCGGCGCTCGGTACTGACGTTCGGCTTGCCCATCTCCTGATGCTTATACTCCGGCCCGGCGTAGCGTTCGAAGATGGCGATTGCGCGCGGGATGGTCGTGGGCGTGCCGGTATAGTCGGCGATGGTTTCATCCAGCAGGACCGCGTTAGACGGCGCGTCTTTACCGCGGACGATAGGTGAGGTCAGGGTGCCCATACCGTAGTCGCCGGAATCGAGATAGGCTTTAAAATACCAGCCCACGTCCGGGTCGCCGTAGGGGACGATCATCCCGCCCAGCGAACCTTCATACATCACCTGACGTTTCTTGCCGTTATCGTTATATGTCACGGTGGAGAGAATCGGCCCAACGCGGGAGTTCATGCGCAGGTGGAAATCCCAGTTTTGCCAGTGGATCATATCGCCGGTAATGGTGTAGTTTTTGCCCTCTGGCTCAATGATATCCAGCGGTTTAACCTTTGGCGCAACGCGGTCGCGCCCGTCATAGGGGCGGGCCGCCATCGGTACCGGGATCGTCGGCCCCTCTTCGATTTTGATGATCTTCTTCTGCTCAAGGTCGACCACCGCTACCAGGTTTTCAATCGGATGCGCCCAGTAGTTACCGTCGCCAACGTCAAGATAGCTGACCACTTTCAGCAGCCGCGCGTCCTGCTTGAGGCCATCTTTGCCGTCGAAGTAGCCGACGGTCAGCGGGGTGGTAATCACCTTGCTCGGGTCGTCGATGCCGTGCTTTTTTAACACTTCGGCAAATTCGCTGCTGGCGTTGATGATGTTCTGCACGCTGGCGAAATCATCCAGCAGCACCATGCCGTGGGCGTCTTTAATCGGTGTCCATGAAAGCACTTTTTTATTCTGTAAATCCACCACCGCCTCAATAACGTGTTTGCCGTCGAGCATGATCACGTCGGCAGCGCGCGGGGCGTTGACCGGCGTACCGTTGAGGGCAAAATCCCACACCGCTTTTTTATCCGGCTCGCGCAGGGAGATCTCGGTGAATCGGGTATTGGGTTTGAAATCCGCCGCGGCTTTAACGATAGCGACCGCTGCGCTGATTTCCGCCGCTGACAGCGAGTTCAGCGGATGCGGGCGTTTTTCCACCTGGAAGGTCTGGTCAAGACCGGACTGAAACACGTCGTTGATAAAAGTGTCAGAAACCCACGCTTTGCCGTCTTTCATCACTACCGGCACCTGCAGCTCCAGGGTTTTACCATTGACGATGACCGTTTTCGCCCCCGGTTTTACCTTTACGTAAGCGCCGTCTTTAATCAGGGTAAACATCTGCGCGTAGTCATCCCACTGAACGTCCGCGCCAAAATCCTGAAGGGTTTTGTCCATCGGGACCATATGGGCTTCGCCGCCGTGGGCGAACGCCGGGCTTTGCCAGGCGCAAAACAGAGCGACAGCCAACGCCAGAGCCGTTTTGCGGGGAGAAAGAATCGCCATTGAGACCTCACCTTATTGTTGTGTTGTGCAGTGCCGCTGCGAATGTCGGCTTGTGTATCGTTAACCTAACAGCGGTCAGCGCCGAGGCGTTTGCCTGCTTTTGCCAGGTTGTTTGTCAGTTTTGCCAGTTACAAAAAATGCCTCCGCAGAGGCATGAAGAGGGCGATAAAGATGGGCGAGTTTCTAATATTTACTCCGCAAAATCCCCCTGCTGGCGGGCCACCAGGGTCAGGATGGAGTAGAGCGCGACCGCCTGCTGGTGCTGGTTAAAAATCTCTACCGCCCACTCGACGACGCCGGTCGCTTTCTCCTCCGCGCTGCGCTGGCGTTTCACCGTTTTGCGTTTGCAGGTCAGGCGTACCTGGATGGTATCGCCCGGCTTCACCGGCTCGATAAAGCGCAGATTTTCCATTCCGTAGTTGGCGATCACCGGGCCGACCCCGGCGTCAACAAATAGCCCGGCAGCGGCGGAAATCAGGAAATAGCCGTGCACCACGCGCTCGCCGAAAATCGACTCCGCGGCGGCAATCTTATCCATATGAGCGTAAAAGTGATCGCCGCTCAGGCAGGCGAAGTTGACGATATCCGCCTCGGTCAGGGTGCGGCGAGGCGTCAGCAGGCTGTCGCCCGGCTGGATCTCCTCGAAATATTTACGGAACGGGTGAATGCGGTCTTCCATCACCTGCGCGCCGCGCACCCACTGCTGGCCAATGGCGGCGAGCATCGTCGGGCTGCCCTGAACCGCGGTGCGCTGCATATAGTGCTTCACCGCCCGCAGGCCGCCCAGCTCTTCGCCGCCGCCGGCGCGCCCCGGGCCGCCGTGTACCAGCTGCGGCAGCGGGGAGCCGTGGCCGGTTGATTCTGCGGAAGACTCTTCGTTCAGTATCTGAATACGCCCGTGGGCGCGGGCGGCGCCGAGAATAAACGCCCTCGCCAGTTCGCCGCTGGCGGTCACCAGGGTTCCGGCCAGGCTACCTTCGCCGGCCCGCGCCAGGATCATGGCGTGCTCAACGTTCTGATACGGCATCAGGGTGGCGACGGGACCAAACGCTTCAATAGCGTGTACCGCCGGGGTCTCGTCCGGCTGCGGGCAGTACAGCAGCGTTGGCGGGAAGAAGGCGCCGGCGGCGCTGAAATCGGCCTGGCCGCCCAGCAGCAGGTCACATCCGGCGGCCACCAGACGGTTGACGTTATCCTGCACGTCCTGACGTTGTTCGTGGTTCACCAGCGCGCCCATCTTCACGCCTTCCTGCGCCGGGTCGCCGACCACCACTTTTTGCAGGCGCGCAATCAGCGCGTCGCTCACCGCTTTCACCTGCGCCTGCGGCACGATAATACGCCGGATGGCGGTGCACTTTTGCCCGGCCTTCGCCGTCATCTCTCGTACCACTTCGCGAATAAATAGCGCGAACTCCGGCTGCGCAGGCGTGACGTCGTCACCGAGTACGCAGCAGTTCAGCGAATCTGCTTCCATGGTGAAGGGAATGGACTTCGCGACCAGGTTGGGATGCACCCGCAGCTGCTGTCCGGTACGGGCCGAGCCGGTAAAGGTGACAACGTCCTGGCTATCGAGATGGTCGAGCAGATCGCCCGCGCCGCCGCAGATCAGGCTGATTGCCCCCTCCGGCACCAGCCCGCTATCAACAATCATTTTGACCATCGCCTGCGTCAGCTGCGCGGTGGCGGTAGCCGGTTTGATGATGGCCGGCATACCGGCAAGCCAGGTGGGCGCCAGCTTTTCCAGCATGCCCCAGCAGGGGAAGTTAAAGGCGTTGATATGCACCGCCACGCCGGACTTTGAGGTCAGCACGTGGCGGGCGGCGAAGCCTCCCTGTTTTGACAGCGGGATCGGCTCATCTTCCGGCCACAGGGTATCGTCCGGCAGCTCGCGGCTGCCGAGACCGGCGTAGGTGAAAAGGGTGCCAATGCCCCCTTCGATATCTACCCAGCTATCGGCGCGGGTGGCGCCGGTTTCGGCGGAGATCGCGTACAGCTCTGCCTTGTGCTCCAGCAAATATCTGGCGAGCGCCTTCAGCATCGCGCTGCGCTCAATAAAGGTCATCGCCCCCAGCGCTTTGCCGCCGCGCTCAATCGCGAAGCGTCGTGCCTGCGCCATATCCAGACCCGCGCTGGTGACTTCCCATAGCGCTTCGCCGCTGATGGCGTGATGGATGGTACGCGCGTGGCCCCGGCCGGTCTGCCACGCGCCGGACAAGTAGCTGGCTAACTGCTGCATGGTTCATCTCCAGATGTGTTACGTGAAATATCTATAAATAGTTCTTTGGTGAATCATAAAAATCAAGCTCGCATTTAATAATTTATTAACATTGTGATCGGTGATGATCTGCGTCATGCACTTAATACCCTGTTAATAAGGGTTTTTACAAAAGCTTTTGCGGTCGCTATCACAAAAAGAACAAACAAAATTTGTGGTTTAATTTAACCTGAATGTAACTTTTATAAAACAAAGTGATTCGAAAATTATTTTTAATCGAATTTATTGGAATCATAAAGGTGATGACGTGACAGAAGAACAACGCTTTGACCAGCGCATCGCGCAGGAGACGGCCATCGAACCGCAGGACTGGATGCCGGAAGCCTACCGCAAAACGCTGATCCGCCAGATTGGTCAGCACGCGCACTCGGAAATCGTCGGCATGTTGCCGGAAGGCAACTGGATCACTCGCGCGCCGACCCTTAGGCGCAAAGCGATTCTGCTGGCGAAAGTGCAGGATGAAGCCGGGCATGGCCTGTACCTCTACAGCGCGGCGGAAACCCTCGGCTGCGCCCGCGAAGACCTGTATCAGAAGATGCTCGACGGCAAGATGAAGTACTCCTCCATTTTTAACTACCCGACCCTGAGCTGGGCGGATATCGGCGTGATTGGCTGGCTGGTGGACGGCGCGGCCATCGTCAATCAGGTGGCGCTGTGCCGCACCTCCTACGGACCCTACGCCCGGGCAATGGTCAAGATCTGCAAAGAGGAGAGCTTTCACCAGCGCCAGGGGTTTGAAGCCTGCATGGCGCTGGCGCAGGGCAGCGACGCGCAGCGGCAGATGCTGCAGGACGCCATCAACCGTTTCTGGTGGCCGGCGCTGATGATGTTTGGCCCGGGCGACGATAACTCGCCAAACAGCGCCCGCAGCATGGCGTGGAAAATCAAGCTCCACTCGAACGACGAACTGCGCCAGCGCTTTGTCGATAACACCATTCCGCAGGTGGAAATCCTCGGCATGACCGTACCCGACCCGGATTTGCGGCTGGATGAAACCAGCGGCCACTACCGCTTTGGCGCAATCGACTGGCACGAATTTAACGAAGTGATTGCCGGACGCGGGATCTGCAACCACGAACGCCTGGGCGCTAAACGCAAGGCATGGGAAGAGGGCGCGTGGGTGCGGGAAGCCGCGCTGGCGCATGAGCAAAAACAGCAGGCTCGCGACGCCGCGTAAGGAGAATGAAAATGAGCAAAAACTACTGGCCGTTATATGAAGTGTTCGTTCGCAGCAAACAGGGACTGTCGCACCGCCACGTCGGCAGCCTGCACGCCGCCGATGACCAGATGGCGCTGGAAAACGCCCGCGATGCCTATACCCGCCGCAGCGAAGGCTGTTCGATTTGGGTGGTGAAGGCCAGCGAAATCGTCGCCTCGCAGCCCGAAGAGCGCGGCGCGTTTTTCGACCCGGCGGAGAGCAAAGTCTATCGTCATCCCACCTTCTACACCGTGCCCGACGGCATGGAACATATGTGAGGCCACGATGAAAAACGATAACCCCGTTGCCGCTTATGCTCTGCGCCTTGGCGATAACGGCCTGGTGCTGGCCCAGCGTCTGGGCGAGTGGTGCGGCCACGCGCCGGAGCTGGAGATCGATCTGGCGCTGGCCAATATCGGCCTCGACCTGCTGGGGCAGGCGCGCCATTTCCTCAGCTACGCCGCCGAACTGACCGGCAGCGGCGATGAAGATACCCTGGCCTTTGGCCGCGACGAGCGCCAGTTTTGCAATTTACTGCTGGCGGAGCAGCCAAACGGCAACTTCGCCGACACCCTCGCTCGCCAGTTTTTCATCGATGTCTGGCACGTGGCGCTGTTCGGCCGCCTGGTCGGCAGTCGCGATGCGCAGCTTGCCGCCATCGCCGCCAGGGCGCTGAAAGAGGTGCGCTACCACCAGCGCTTTAGCCGCGGCTGGCTGGAGCGTCTGGGCAACGGCACGGCGCTTTCCGCCCAGAGAATGCAGAGCGCGGTGGATAACCTGTGGCGCTTTACCGGCGAGCTGTTCCAGGCCGATGAGCTGGAAATTGAGCTGAGTGCGCAGGGCATCGCCGTCGACCCCCGCGAACTGCAGGCCGAATGGCAGAACGCGGTGCACACGGCGCTGATCGACGCCGGTTTGCAGATCCCGCAAGAAGCGGCTTTCCGCAGCGGCGGTAAGCAGGGGCTGCACAGCGAACATCTCGGGCCGCTGCTGGCGGAGATGCAGTATTTACAGCGCGCCTATCCCGGCCAGCAGTGGTAGCAGGGGGGAATTATGCAACGTCTGGTTGATATCGCGCCCCCGGAGGTCCACGCCGTCTGGGATCTGTTAGGCGCCATTGCCGATCCGGAAGTGCCGGTGCTGACCATTACCGACCTCGGCCTGGTGCGCAGCGTGGAGCGCCGCGGCGATGGCTGGGTGATTGGCTTCACGCCAACCTATTCGGGCTGCCCGGCCACCGAACATCTGCTGGGAGAAATCCGCGCGGCAATGACGGAAAACGGCTACGCGCCGGTGCATATCGTGCTGCAGCTTGACCCGCCGTGGACCACCGACTGGATGGGGCCGGACGCGCGTGAACGCCTGCGCCAGTACGGCATCAGTCCGCCGCAGGGCCATGCCTGCCATGCCCACATGCCGGAGGAGGTGGTCTGCCCGCGCTGCGGCAGCCGCCACACCTCGCTGATTAGCGAATTCGGTTCCACGGCCTGCAAAGCGCTGTATCGCTGCGACAGCTGCCGGGAACCCTTTGATTACTTTAAATGTATTTGAGGTTGCGATGACGACATTTCATTCGCTTACCGTGGCGAAAGTGGAGCCGGAAACCCGCGATGCGGTCACCATCACCTTTGCCATTCCCGACGCGCTGCGTAATGCATACGCCTTCCGTCCGGGCCAGCATCTGACCCTGAAAGCGCGCCTTGGCGGGGAAGAGCTCAGGCGCTGCTACTCCATTTGCCGCAGCCGCTCGCCGGGTGAAATCAGCGTGGCGGTGAAGGCCATCGACGGCGGGCGCTTCTCGCGCTATGCCCAGAGCGACATTCAGCAAGGCATGGCGCTGGACGTGATGGTGCCGCAGGGACATTTCGGCTACCAGCCGCAGGCCGGGCGTTGCGCTGACTACCTGGCGATTGCCGCCGGCTCCGGCATTACGCCGATGATGGCGATTATCGACGCCACCCTCGCCACCGAAGTCGACAGCCGCTTCACGCTGGTTTACGGCAACCGCAGCAGCCACAGCATGATGTTCCGTCAGGCGCTGGCCGACCTGAAAGACCGCTATCCGCAGCGTCTGCAGGTGGTGCACCTGTTCAGCCAGGAGTCGATGGACAGCGATCTGCTGCAGGGGCGCATCAACGGCGACAAGCTGCGCGAACTGGCCGCCCATCTGCTGGACTTCAGCCGCTTCGAGCACGCCTTTATCTGCGGCCCGGCGGCGATGATGGATGAAGCGGAGATCGCCCTGCGCGAGCTGGGCGTACCGGAGGATGCGATTCATCTGGAACGTTTTAATACCCCGGACAGCCGCGCCAGGCGGGCTACTGGCGTCCAGGCGGAGGGCCGCGCGGTCACGATTCGTCAGGACGGCCGCGACCGAATCATTGCCCTGAGCGCGGAGGATGACAGCATTCTTGACGCCGCGCTGCGCCAGGGGGCGGACCTGCCGTTTGCCTGCAAGGGGGGCGTCTGCGCCACCTGTAAATGCAAAGTGCTGCGCGGCGAGGTGGCGATGGCCGCTAACTACAGCCTTGAAGCCGACGAACTGGCGGCGGGCTACGTGCTGAGCTGTCAGGCGCTGCCCACCAGCGACGATGTGGTTGTCGACTTTGACGCGCGGGGGATGGCATGAGCGAACTGTTCATTGCTCGTCACGCGCGCGTACTGCAGCTGACGCTAAATCGCCCGCAGGCGCGCAACGCTTTGAATAACGCGCTGCTGACGCAGATCGCCGACGTGCTCGACGCGGCGGCGCTGGACCCGTCGGTCGGCGTCTGCGTCATCAGCGGTAACGAACGCTTCTTTGCCGCAGGGGCTGACCTGAACGAAATGGCGGAAAAAGATCTGCCCGCCACGCTCGATGATATTCGCCCGCGGCTGTGGGCGCGTATCGACGCCTTCAGTAAACCGCTGATCGCTTCGGTTAACGGCTATGCCCTCGGCGCCGGATGCGAGCTGGCGCTGCTCTGCGATCTGATTGTCGCCGGCGATAACGCCCGCTTCGGCCTGCCGGAAATCACCCTCGGCATGATGCCGGGCGCGGGCGGGACCCAGCGCCTGATCCGCTCCGTCGGTAAGGCGCTGGCCAGCCGGATGGTCTTGAGCGGCGAAAGCATTGATGCCCATCAGGCGCAGCGGGCGGGGCTGGTATGCGAGGTTTATCCGCCAGCGCTCACCGATGAATACGCGCTCGGCCTGGCGGCAACCGTGGCTCGCCACTCGCCGCTGGCGCTGCGCGCGGCTAAGCAGGCTTTGCGGCTGTCGCAGGAGGTGAGCCTGCAGGCCGGGCTTCAGCAGGAGCGCCAGCTGTTTACTTTGCTGAGCGCGACCGAAGATCGCCGCGAAGGCATCGACGCCTTTTTACATAAACGTACTGCGGAATTTAAAGGACGCTAATCGTGGAAGCTTTCATTCTCAGCGAAGTGGAACAGGGCGTGATGACGATTACCCTTAATCGCCCGGACCGTCTGAACAGTTTTAACGACCTGATGCACCAGCAGCTGGCGGCGTGCCTGAAACAGGCCGAACGCGACGACAGCATACGCTGCCTGCTGGTGACCGGCGCGGGGCGCGGTTTTTGCGCCGGGCAGGATTTAAATGACCGTAACGTCGACCCCAGCGGGCCGGCTCCGGATCTCGGGCTCTCGGTTGAGCGTTTCTACAACCCCCTGGTGCGCCGTCTGGCGGCGCTGCCGAAACCGGTGATTTGCGCGGTGAACGGCGTCGCGGCGGGCGCGGGGGCTACGCTGGCGATGGGCTGCGATATCGTGCTGGCGGCGCGTTCAGCGAAGTTCGTTATGGCGTTCAGCAAGCTTGGTCTGGTGCCGGACTGCGGCGGCAGCTGGTTTCTGCCGCGCGTGGCGGGGCGCGCGCGCGCGATGGGGCTGGCGCTGCTGGGCGATAGCCTGAGCGCGGAGCAGGCGGCGCAGTGGGGGATGATCTGGCAGGTGGTGGATGACGCCGAGCTGAAAGACACCAGCCTGGCGCTGGCCCGGCACCTGGCCGCCCAGCCGACCTATGGCCTCGGGCTGATTAAAAACGCGCTGCGGCTGGCGGAAACCCAGACCCTGGACCAGCAGCTTGACCTGGAGCGCGACTACCAGCGCCTGGCCGGACGCAGCGCCGACTATCGCGAAGGCGTCAGCGCTTTTCTGGCGAAGCGTCCACCTCACTTCAGCGGGAAATAGCCGATGAGCACAACGTTACCTACCGTCGCGGTGATAGGCAGCGGCACCATGGGCGCCGGCATTGCCGAAGTGGCCGCCGCCGCCGGGCATCCGGTACTGATTTACGACATCGCCCCTGAGGCGGTGGTTCGCGCCATCGACGGGATTCGCCAGCGGCTGGCCTCCCGCGTCAGCCGCGGCAAGCTGGCGGCGGAAAAGGCCGGGGCGCTGCTGTCGCGTCTGGCACCGGCTGAGGATCTGAGCGCTTTAGCCCGTGCGGAGTTGGTTATTGAAGCCGCCTCCGAGCGCCTGGACGTGAAAAAAGCGCTGTTCAAACAGCTGGCCGAAATCTGCTCCCCGTCAGCGCTGCTGGTCAGCAACACGTCGTCGATATCGATCACCGCCATCGCCGCGGGAATAAAACACCCGGACCGGGTCGCCGGGCTGCACTTCTTTAACCCGGCCCCGGTAATGAAGCTGGTGGAAGTGGTCAGCGGCCTGGCCACCTCGGCGGAAGTCGTCGCACAGCTCTGCCAGCGGGTCAGCGACTGGGGAAAGCAGCCGGTTCGCTGCCGCTCAACGCCCGGCTTTATCGTCAACCGCGTGGCGCGGCCTTTTTATGCCGAAGCGTGGCGAGCGCTGGAGGAGCAGGTCGCCGCGCCGGAGGTGATTGACGCCGCCTTGCGCGACGGCGGCGGTTTTCCCATGGGGCCGCTGGCGCTGACCGACCTGATTGGCCAGGACGTCAACTTTGCGGTGACCTGTTCGGTATTTAACGCCTTCTGGCAGGACCGCCGCTATCTGCCGTCGCTGCTGCAGCAGGAGCTGGCGCTGGCCGGACGGCTGGGTAAAAAGAGCGGGCAGGGGGTCTACTGCTGGCCTGGCGAAGCGCAGCCTGAGCTGGCCTTGGCCGCCGTATCGGCAGAACGCGCAGCAAAGCGCATAAAACGTGACGTTGTCACCGATCTGGACGAGGTGCTGCTGCTGGAAACGACCGGTGAAACCGCCCTGGCGTTAAGCCTTCAGCACGGCCGCCCGGTGGTGGTCTACGACCATAGCGCAGGCGATACGGTGGTGCTGGCCAGCGCGGAAACCACCTCTCAGGCGGCGATCGATAAAGCGACTTTCTATTTTCAGCAGCAGGGCAAAAAGGTGCTGCAGATCGCCGACTATCCCGGCCTGCTGGTGTGGCGGACGGTGGCGATGCTGGTTAACGAAGCGCTGGACGCGCTGCAGAAGGGCGTCGCCAGCGCGGAGGATATCGATACCGCCATGCGTCTGGGCGTCAACTACCCGCGCGGCCCGCTGGCGTGGGGTGAATCACTTGGCTGGGGCCGGGTGCTGCGGCTGCTGGAAAACCTGCAGCAGCACTACGGCGAAGAGCGCTATCGCCCCTGTTCCCTGCTGCGCCAGAAGGCGCTGATGGAGAGACATCATGAGCAATGAAGCCTGGCACAACGCCCGCGCGATGTACGAGAACGATAACTGTGCGAAAGCGCTGGGAATTGAAATTATCGAGATGGACCAGGGCTACGCGCAGATGACCATGGCGATCACCCCGAACATGCTCAACGGCCACCATACCTGCCACGGCGGACAGCTGTTTTCGCTCGCCGATACCGCATTCGCCTACGCCTGCAACAGCCAGGGGCTGGCGGCGGTCGCGTCGGCGGCGAGCATCGATTTTCTGCGTCCGGCCTTTGTCGGCGAGCTGCTGACCGCGACGGCGAGAGTTAAGCATCAGGGCAAGCTGACCGGGGTCTATGACATAGAAATTGTTAACCAACAGCAAAAAGTTGTCGCTCTGTTCCGCGGTAAATCGCACCGCATCGGCGGCACAATCACAGGAGAAGTCTGATGCGCGACGCCTTTATTTGTGACGGGATCCGCACGCCGATTGGCCGCTACGGCGGGGCGCTGGCCAGCGTGCGCGCCGACGACCTCGCCGCCATCCCGCTGCGCGAACTGCTGAGCCGTAACCCGAAGTTCGATCCGGCATCGATTGATGATGTGATTCTCGGCTGCGCCAACCAGGCCGGCGAAGACAACCGCAACGTGGCCCATATGGCGACGCTGCTGGCGGGCTATCCGCACACCGTACCCGGCACCACCATTAACCGTCTGTGCGGCTCCGGTCTCGACGCTATCGGCTTCGCCGCACGCGCCATCAAAGCCGGAGAGGCGGATCTGATGATCGCCGGCGGCGTCGAGTCCATGTCGCGCGCACCGTTTGTGATGGCCAAAGCCAGCGCCCCCTGGCAGCGCCAGGCCGAGCTGTTTGATACCACCATCGGCTGGCGTTTTGTGAACCCGCTCATGCAGCAGCGATTTGGCACTGACAGCATGCCGGAAACGGCGGAGAATGTAGCTGAATTGTTAAATATCAGCCGCGCCGATCAGGACGCTTTCGCTTTCCGCAGCCAGCAGCGGACGGCTCAGGCCCAGCGCGACGGCATTCTGGCGCAGGAGATCGTACCGGTAAACGTTGTCGACAGGAAAGGAGCGGTAAACGTCGTGCGCGACGACGAGCATCCGCGGGCGGACACCACCATTGAACAGCTTTCGCGGCTAAAAACGCCGTTCCGTCAGGGTGGCGTAGTGACCGCGGGTAATGCTTCCGGCGTCAACGACGGCGCCGCGGCGCTGATTATCGCCAGCTCGCAGCAGGCCATCGTCCAGGGGCTGACGCCGCGGGCGCGTATTGTGGCGATGGCGACGGCGGGCGTCGAGCCGAAGCTGATGGGGCTTGGACCGGTACCGGCGGTACGTAAAGCGCTGGAGCGCGCCGGGCTGAGTATAAACGATATGGATCTGATTGAGCTGAATGAAGCCTTCGCCGCCCAGGCGCTGGGCGTGCTCAGACAGCTGGGGCTGGAGGATGATGCCCCGCATGTTAACCCCAACGGCGGCACCATCGCCTTAGGCCATCCGTTGGGAATGAGCGGCGCCCGGCTGGCATTAAGCGCCAGCCTGGAGCTGCAGCGCCGCGGCGGGCGCTATGCGCTGTGTACGATGTGTATTGGCGTGGGTCAGGGCATTGCCATGATCCTTGAGCGAGTGTGAGCGAATCTACCTGCGAGTACCCTACAAAATGACAACGATAACTCAATTAGACCCGATTGAAACCGCATCGCGCGACGAGCTACAGGCCCTGCAAACCCAGCGTCTGAAGTGGACCCTTAAGCATGCGTATGAGAACGTGCCGATGTATCGCCGTAAATTTGACGCGGCGGGCATTCATCCTGACGATTTTCACGAACTGAGCGATCTGAGCAAGTTTCCCTGCACCACCAAGCAGGATCTGCGCGACAACTACCCCTTTGATACCTTTGCGGTGCCGATGGAGCAGGTGGTGCGTATCCACGCGTCTTCGGGCACCACCGGCAAACCGACGGTGGTGGGCTATACGCAAAACGATATTGATAACTGGGCCAATATTGTCGCCCGCTCCCTGCGCGCGGCGGGCGGGACGGCAAAAGACAAGATTCATGTTGCCTACGGCTATGGTCTGTTTACCGGCGGGCTGGGTGCCCACTACGGCGCGGAGCGTTTAGGCGCGACGGTCATTCCCATGTCCGGCGGGCAGACTGAAAAACAGGCGCAGCTGATCCGCGATTTTAAGCCGGATATGATTATGGTGACGCCGTCCTATTGCCTGAACCTGATTGAAGAGCTGGAGCGCCAGATGGGCGGCGACGCCAGCGGCTGCTCCCTGCGGGTGGGCGTGTTCGGCGCGGAGCCGTGGACCCATGCGATGCGGGCGGAAATCGAGCGTCGTCTGGGGATTTCGGCGCTGGATATCTATGGCCTGTCGGAGGTGATGGGGCCGGGGGTGGCGATGGAGTGTCTGGAAACCGCCGACGGTCCGACGATCTGGGAGGATCACTTCTACCCTGAAGTGGTGAATCCGGACACCGGTACGCCGCTGGCGGACGGCGAACACGGCGAGCTGCTGTTCACCACCCTGACCAAAGAAGCGCTGCCGGTGATCCGCTACCGCACCCGCGACCTGACGCGACTGCTGCCGGGCACCGCCCGCACCATGCGCCGGATGGATCGCATCAGCGGGCGCAGCGACGATATGCTGATTATCCGCGGCGTGAACGTCTTCCCGTCGCAGCTGGAAGAGGAGATCCTCAAGTTCGAACATCTGGCGCCGCACTATCAGCTGGAAGTTAACCGCCGGGGCCATCTTGATTCACTTTCGGTGCGCGTGGAGCTAAAAGAGAGCGGTCTGGCGCTGAACCACGAGCAGCGCTGTCAGATTTGCCACCAGCTGCGCCACCGGATCAAGTCGATGGTGGGGATTTCGACCGATATCAGCATTGTTAACTGCGGCAGCATTCCGCGCTCCGAGGGTAAGGCCTGCCGCGTGTTCGATCTGCGCAAGGTGGCCGCTAACGGATAACGCATTCTCCCGGAGGCGGCGCATTGCGCCTGTCCGGGCTACCCGATGCCGCAACTCCCTTGGCCCGGACAGTGGTAGCCTGGGTAAGGCGTTTACGCCGCTGTGCCGGGGTTGATGTATCAGCTCTGCCTCTTCCCGGCTCGCGCTGCGCTTAGCCGGGCTACGAA
>NZ_JBEAID010000020.1:0-140261 GCF_040064585.1 Klebsiella sp. CN_Kp113
AAAGCCTGTCCTCAGCATAGTACCGGGAAGGAGGGAGTGACCATCTCATTAAATATACCGGACTCCAGCAGCACAATTTTATTTTCCCCGTCTGAATTCAGTAAAAACTCATCTCCGGGAGCCAAATTAAAAGGTTTACCGAAGGGCCATAGCGAGGCGAAGAGTGCATCAAGCGCTGCATGCGGTTTAGCCTGTTGGGAAAAAAGATAGGAATGCAGGGTATTCCCATTATCATTTTCAGCAACGTCTAATTTCATTTTTCATTATTACCATAATCATAGATTACCCCAAGATATACTTAACGGAGGTTATCTTCAATTCATTATAAACATCCTCCCGGAAGTATATTTTTAGCCGCAAGCACGAAAACGCAATACTTCGCACAAAGCGCAAATTCTTAATATAAACTTCAACAACCACAAATAAATCGCAAAACAAAAAATTAACATAACAATAAAATAACTGCTGAAACTATCTCTCACGAAATAAAAATACACTAAAAAATAGTGATTCAGAAATTAAATATTCTGAATCACTATGAACAGCGATGCATTTTTCAGGCGCTATGGCGGGGTAAATGCGACATTAACTGAAATAGGCCGGTGCGGTATAATACTCAACCATTTTATCTGCAAGCCAACCGCCATCTTCACCATTAGAGTGAATGGTGGTTATGCTTACCGTCGAGCCGCCGCCCCACAGTACTGAGAAAACATGGTAGTCGGGTAGATTCAATGCCTGCATTTGCCCCCAGTCGTAACCCTTATCCTGGCGTAAAAAGTCACCGACGGTCTCCGCGCCGTAAGTTGCGCTATTCACCGCCGTATTGAGCAGATCTGACGCGATGGTATCGAGATCGCAGCCAATACGCACATCGCCCATAAAGAAGCTTCCGCCCGATGCGTAATGAGCGGCGGCAATTTTACTGTTGCCTTCATCCACGGTTGGCATATGGCCGCCCGGAATTTGCCACAGCATTGCCGGTTTACGCAGCGCTTTAGCCGCGTGTTTTACCATCCCCAGATAATTAAACCAGCAGGTCGCGTTCCAGGCATAGTGCGCTAATGCATCAGGGCTAAAGCAATCGCGCTCAAATTTATCAAAGGCGATAAAGTCTGGCGCATACTCACCGCTATAGACACCCAGCTCATTGATAAAGTTGGCGATAGCGGTCCCCTGCGCGGCCGGATCGGCGTTCGGCCTGAGTACCCAATCTGCCGTTCCTGTCGCCCATACGTTTGTCTGCCAGCCGAATGCCACATCCGGCGCGAACTGCCGCACAAGGTAGTTGATCGCCTGGACATAACCGTAGAGATCGTTAGAGAAAGTCGGCAACACCGGCGCGCTGAATCCCGGAAGCGCAGGCAAAGCGTTAATCGCGGCCGCCAGTTGGACATTAACCTGCATGCTATTCGCTTGACGCACCGCAGCGTAGCCATACGGCTCCTGCTGCATCGCGCCAAGAAAATCGGGGTTCAGCACAAAGGTGGCGGGAACCGGATGCTCGTCATCCTTCCAGGATTGCGCCGCGAGACACTGGGTGATGAAGTTGCCAAAATGGTTACGCAACCGCTGAGCGTCCTGGAGATCGGCGAGCGCGCTGCCGCCGCTGGCATTGGCGGTATACACCACCATGACCGGCATTACGCAACGGCCCGCCTCTTTTTCAATCTCACGTACCAGAGGAACGGTTTTGTGAATCGGGAGCGAATCATAATCAAGAAAGCCGTCGCCGTTTTTATCCACTTCCGCAGCCGGGACGGGGTCACCGCCGCCATCAAAACCATCGTATTTAAACAGGGCGCTGAAGGGGACGTCGCGGTATAGCGATACGGTGTCCGCCGCATTCACCGTCACGCCACCGTGGGCGAGATAGTTTGGCCAGCCGGAACGCCCTGAACAAACTCCAGGGTGATATGGTTGACGCTTTGCAACAGCCGCAGCGGCGCGTCCGGTTCACAGCGCCACGGCGTCCCGGAGAGATAAACCTCTGGCGCCTCAACGCTGTACTGGCCAGGAGCCATAGGCATCGCCAGCGTTTGCAGATGGGGAGTGCTCTCCAGCATCAGAGTATATTGATATTGCCCATAGCAGAACCGATAGCGCTGGGGCGAAACGCCCTCAGGCAAGCCCAGTATAGTGGCCTGAACCTCAACAAAACCATGGCTATCAACCTCCGTCTGCCGGAAACCGACGAGCACCTCTTTCGCCACCCCTTGTTCAGGGGTAAAAATAGTCGGCTGGGCGGGAGTCGTCACCATCTGGTTATTGATAACCGCAGGTTGCAAACCCATCTGATAGCGGTGCCCCGCGGTAAGCCGGGTCACCAGCTGCATTTGATTGACGGGCATTGTCAGGGTTCTTTCGCAGACGCCAGATTCCGTCCACAGCTCAACCACCATTTCCGCGCCGATGAACTCAGGGGCATCGACAGTCAGGCGTACCGAAGCCAACGGTACTGGCGATTGATACGCAACCCGGCAGGTCTGGGCGTCATGACCGGAAACAAGCTTAAGCGGATACGTCGATTCAACAGGCGCGATCCGCATATCATCATTGCACAGCTCCAGCACGGTGATAGCGTAATCGCCGGCGCTAAGATCGCCGATGACTAAAGCCTGTCCCCACTCGCCGGCAAAGCGTTGTGATGTTGCGTCTGGATAGCGCAGATCGATGGTCGGCTTGAGGGTTGTGCTTTCCGCCAACGGTGGAACTGAATTTCAATCGTCCCCTGACGGCCAGGATCGTGCGCCAGGGTTGCGGTTAAGCCGCTCATCGTGACCGGAGTTTGGGTCGCGGAAAGAAAGAACTGCAGCTCGGCGCTGGCCCCGGCCGTCAGCCAGAACTCGCCATCATGATGAAGGGTAATCGTATTTTTCTCGATGGGCCAACCGCCGTCGCTGCCCAGCGTCACGGGCTTATTGCCGAGCAAAGAACCGCTGAACGGGCTGTAAGGATCGGGATGCCCGCTGGCGGTAAACTCCAGCTTAAGTTGATTAAGATCGATAGAGTGGGAATAGAGATTGGTCAGCGTCAGGGTGACGCGCTGATACCAGCTGGTCGTACTCAGCTGGCTTGCCGCAATAACCATCCCTTCCTCTTCCTCAACCGCATCATCACCCTGCTCTTGAGGTTCCGGAGCAACCTCATCCGTTTCCTCATCAGCAGGGATATTGTCTTCAGGTTCGGGCTTCAGGCTATCAGTATCATCATCGGCGGGAACTTCAGGTTCTGGCTCAACCTCATCTGCAGCGTCATCCGTTGTCTCGTCTTGTGCCGAAGAGGCCAGAGTTAATGTGAAGGTCGAGAGTTTTACCGGAACCTGAGTGGCGGCAAAACTAAAGAATAACGTACCGCTTTCGCCCGGCTGCAGTAACAGCTGCCGGCTGTTATTAATAATGATTTCATTGACGTCAACGGTCCCCTGTGATTTACCGCTTAACGTAAGAGGCATGTCCCCTTTGAGGGTACCGCCAAAATTTCCCCACGGATCCTGATGGCCGGACCCGGTAAAGCTAATGACCGCATGATTCATATCCACGGCACGGTTATTTTCATTGGTGATGGTTAACGTGATTTTTTGATACCAGCTATTCACATCGATCTGGCTGTTTTTAATCGAGACCGTCATTGACAACACTCCTCGTTCCCTGGTGGAAAAAGCCCCGGTTTTCCGGGGCTTGTATTGTTGAACTCAATCCTTTTCCTTTAATGAAAAGGATTAGTAAGCACCAAGGTCAGTCCACGCCTGGCCCGCAGCGCAGTTCAGATCCGGCTGGTCGCCCTGAGACCACCATTTCACCTGGTAGTTATGGCCTTTCCAGCTTACCGTTTCGAATGATCCCCAGTTCCCACCGTACACGGTAGCAGCATCCCACAGCGGGTAAGGCGTAGTCGCGTCATCCCCGGAAGTCTCATCTTCTGCCGGCGTGGTATCTTCTTCCGGCTCTACTGGCACAACGCTATCTTCCTCTTCCGGCTCAGGCTGAATCTGAGACGCAGCCGGAACGGCGACCAGCACGAAACGCTGCTGGGTAGAAGGCTCACCCCAGACATCCCGGACAAACAGGGTGAACTGGAAGTTGGTTTTAACGGAAACGTCCGGAACGACGAACTCGATCACGGGAACGGTTTTGTCAGCCACGGTGATTTCAGACGGAACCCCCCAGCTGAAGGTGATATCGTCTTTATCTTCGTCAGAGGATCCTTCACCGGAAAGCTGTACGGTAGAGCCGCCGACGACGCGCAGTTCAACGGCGGCTTTCGGCGCGTGGTTCACGTCGGTAGTCGCATCTTCTTCATCTGGTTCATCCGCCGGGTCGACGTTGATGCCTTCGAAATAGAACGGCTCCATATCGATAACTTCAGACGCTATTTCATAGCCCAGACCCTCACGGGCGGCGTTAACCAGCACGCCGTTGTCCTGGTCGATTGTCCAGGTGAACAGCGCGCCCAAGCCGAGGCTGGCGGCATATTCGCCCTTGGCTTTCACCGTGCGCGGCGTATCCAGGGACATGAACAGTTTGCTGTCAGGGTTGTAGAGGTAGTCCGCGTCGGCAACCTTGTCGGTGTAGACGTTGAAGCCGTTACGGCCTTTCTGGTTTTCCAGATCCAGGTAGTTATAAATGATGTCGTACCATTCGGTGGTACCCGATTCGAAGGAGCCTACGGTGGTGCCGGTGCCCGGGTTATAGGTGCCTTTCAGCGGGGACAGGGATTCCAGCTCCGCGTTGCGCCCGTTACGGGTGTAGGCAGCGTAACCAATGTTGATGCGCTCTGCCGGGAAGCCTTCGGACAGCAGATGGCCGACAACGGTATCCCCCCCCCCAGCCGCCTTCTTCCAGCGCCTTCAGGTTGGTGTGGTGGGTCACGCTCTCCGCCCACGGGGTACCGAAGAAGTCATAGGTCATGACGTTGATACCGTACAGGCCCGCTTCCAGCAGCGCATTGACGTTAGAGTAGCCGAGCGTCTTGACCACCGCCGAGCTGGCAATGGAGATTTTGACGTTGCTCAGGCCTGCGGCGTCCAGCTGCTTACGCAGTTCGCCAATCAGCAGGGCGTAGTTCTCGCCGTCTTCCGGGCCGTACGGGTTGCCAGCGCCTTCGGCGTTCGGATATTCCCAGTCGATATCCACTTCGCTGAACATCGGGAACTGTTTGAACAGTTTTACCACGCCTTTGGCAAAGACCTTACGCGCGGCGTCAGACGCGGCGGTTTCATGGAAACCGTTACTCATGCTCCAGCCGCCGATGCTCATGGACAGCACCAGGTCGTGGCCCTGCTGCTTCGCTTTGGCCTGCAGATCGCGCAGGCCGCCGAGCAGGCCTTTAGTATTACTCTGGGTCACGGTCTTCGGATCGACATCCCAGCCGCTGACGGTATGGCCAACGTTAACGTAAGACTGGAAGTCGCCCCACGGGTCGAGAAAGGTGGGCTCGTACTTCACTTTTCCGCACTGATCGGCACCTTCGGCAACCACGTCGCGCCACAGGTTGTCTACTTTGTGGAAGCCGGTCACGCCGACGAAACCGACGATGATTTTGTCGTAGGCGGTAGGAGAAACGTTGGCCAGGTCGTAGCCGCGACCGCGGTTATCTTTTGAATCATCGCCCTGCAGACGACCATCATACTGTGACCAGTCGGTGTAGTAGCCGAAGACTTTGGGTTTGGTGGTGGAAGCTTTGTATTTGTTATAGACCGGTTTAGCGACGCGAGCGGAGGTATAGCTGTATGCGCTCACTTCTGTTGCCGGGTTAAAGCCGTCTGCGGCGTTGCTGGTTTCGGTCAGCGTATCGCCTTGAATCAATTTGCTGGTAGCCATTTTTAATTTCCTTTTAAGTTTGAAAAATTGTCGCAGTTCGTTCTGCCGGGCCAATAATCCAATCCTTACGAGGCGATGGCTAATCACAAAACATCACGTTTTCGAGACAGGCTTCACGCTAATTTATGAGGCCAAAATGATAGTAATAATCTCCGGCTCCTCAGCAGGTAAACGCATCTCATCAAAACGGGATTAAAACATCAGCAGCATAGTAAATATCATTAATCATCTAGTTAAATATCATTTAACTTACATGAGATTATGTGATTAAGCTCTCACCATCAAATGACATTACAATAATACGGATGACAAGTAATAGATTAAGACAATTCTCGTACAATATATTTAACGCAAGCAAACAGGATCATATCTAAAGGACGACAATATGAAAACTTATCTCATCAACGACAATTGCGTTTATAATGAAGGAAAGTATGAACTGAGAACCGCTTCCAACTCAAAGGTCATTAAAATGACGGCAATGAGGGCGAAGTGTCTTAGCTTCATCATCGAAAATGCTGATATGGATATTATTGAGCGCCAAAAAAATAACCACAGAGTTATGGGGAAGTCGTAGCCATTTTGTCAATGATGCAAATTTAACGCAAATACTCTACCTGATCAGACGAGATCTGAAGTCGCTTGGAATAAACGATCTCTTTATCACCATCCCAAGACAAGGCATTCAAGTTAATAAAGAGATCCCTATTAAAGCAATGGAAAGCAAGAAGAAAGAAAACAAACGACAGGTTTTCAGAAAGACGCTGGCAGCATTAACCACGGTCTTTTCTGTCACCCTCGGTACAGTGATGTATTTGCATATTCATTAATTCAAGGAGAGAAAAAATGAACCCAATCATTGATGGCATTTTGGCGATGGAAGGTGGTTACAGCCTGAACCCGAAAGATAAAGGTGGTGCAACCAACTGGGGAATCACTGAGGCGACAGCCCGGGCCCATGGTTATACCGGTGAGATGATCAACCTGACGCGAACTGAAGCATTTTCTATTCTCGAAGAAGATTATTGGATTAAACCTGGCTTCGAGCAGATATCAACACTCTCCTACCCCATTTCCTTTGAACTCTGCGATGCCGCAGTCAATATTGGCCCCCACTATCCCTGCGTGTGGCTACAGCGCTGGCTAAATGCACTAAATCGGGAAGAAAGAAGCTACCAGGATATCAAAACCGATGGCAAGATTGGCCCCCGAACGCTCGCGGCCCTCAAGTATTTTCTGACCTTACGGGGTAAGCAGGGGGAGGAGGTATTAGTCAAAGCGCTCAACTGTAGCCAGGGCGCCTACTACCTGGATATCACTGAAAAAAATAGACAAAATGAAGAGTTCATTTTTGGCTGGATGAAAGCCAGAGTCAAATAACACGATTATTTAATTATAGCTAATAAAAGACTCAGGGATGAGCCTTTTATCATGATCGATATACATTAAAGATGTAGTTAATGTATTTTTGCGTCGTCCAGCGCTTTTTTAATTTTCTCGCCAAGAATTTTTAAAATCGGCCCTGCAAATACTCCGCCAAGACCGGCGGCGAGTAGCACCATATTAAAACTAAGCTCTTTTTCAATCGCTACAGCGCTGAGCAAAAAAATGGTAAAACAGGAAACCACCACTTGGGTCAAACAGTGCATGATTCCCTTATGGGAATGATCGTCACCCTCTTGCCTATCACGGCGGATAAGATAGCTAACAAATCCCCCCCAGGCGCCGGTAGCAATAATTGTGAACAATATTTCGACTTCCAGCAAAACGACTTCCGTGGTTTCGAGATGGTTGGGAATAGACATAGTACACTCCTTGATTAACTCATATAAAAAGGCACCACCAGAGTGTAGGTAGGTTGACTATTTTAAAATAATCAAAGAGTATCAAACCAAACCATATTTGATATAGTGTTTGAAAAGATACTCCTCAGCGACGAAATGATGACAGCGTGTGTAACCGGGAGACAACTTCGTTAATGATGGATATATTTTTACTATTTTTGTCCCATGATGCATAAATCTGTATAGATTTGAACGTGAGTTCAGGTGGCGGCTGAACAAACTTAATATCATATTTGCGCTGATTTTTATAAAAAAGTGCCAGCTTTAACGGCATTAATGCGATTAATGAGGTGCGTTCAATCATACTTAACATCCCATTAAGTGAATCGGTGCGATAGCCGATAATGCGCGATCCTTTATAATAAAGATTATCTTTAAAAAGGCCTTTATCATTTATAATCATCGGAGAATACCTACCCAGTTGATACATCGCGTGACGAGAAGAATAGAAATGATGTAATGAGATATGAGGTAAGGTACTCAGGATATGGTTGCTGGCGAAAATGCAAACAAAGCTCCTGAAGCTGTCGATAAGCTGATTATCAATTCCCGGGATATTCAACGGCTCGCTGCTAATCAGAAGATCGCATTCCGCAGTGAGTAGTAAATCAGCCAGCACCTCGCGGGAAAGATTTCGTGATGAATAATGATTTAGTAACACGTGCTCAAAGATATCGTCTGCATAAAGCTGAGAGAGGTAGTAAGTCTCAACGATATCTCCGCCTAAAATAGTCATCCTGGCGTCAGCGTTATCTTTTTTGTCGGAAATAAATGTGCTCTCTACCAATTCCATCACCTGACGGAAATTTTGATAGATTTCAATCGCCTTCGCGGTAGGTAACAAACCATCTTTACCACGAACAAACAACTCTTCCTGATAATACCCTTGTAAACGGCGGAGCGCCAATGACACGGCAGAAGGGGTAATTCCAAGTTTTTTGGCTGCTTTAGCAGCATTTCCAGCCGAAATAACAGCGTCAAGAGTCTTGATTAAATTATAATCAAAATCCTTATTGGCACCTTTCGATCCCATCCGCTGCAGGCCTCTAAAAATGAAAAAAGCAATATAGATAATACTCAAAATAAATCAATTGTTAGCCCTGATAAATAATAGGTTAATTTAAATAGTGTGGAAGCCGGATAGAAAAAAGCCCGGGCACGAAGGCCCGGGCTTGGAGAAAGTCAGGAAATGAATAGCAATTAGCGCGTCAAATCATCGAAAAACTTCTTCACACCATCGAAGAAACTTTTAGAGCGCGGACTGTTCTTCTCACCCGTTGGTCCACCAAAGCTCTCCTGAAGATCTTTCAGCAGCTGCTTTTGTTTATCGTTAAGACCAACCGGAGTTTCAACCACCACGCGGCACAGCAGATCGCCCTGCGCACCGCCGCGCACGGACTTCACGCCTTTACCGCGCATCCTGAACAGCTTACCTGTCTGCGTCTCGCCCGGCACTTTAAGATTTACACGACCGTCCAGCGTCGGAACCTCAATCTCTCCGCCGAGAGCGGCCATGGTGAAGTTAATCGGGACTTCGCAGTACAGATTATTTCCTTCACGCTCGAAAATGGCGTGCTGCTTAACCTGGACCTGTACATACAGATCGCCAGCAGGTGCGCCATGCTCGCCCGCTTCACCTTCACCTGCCAGACGAATACGGTCGCCGGTATCGACGCCCGCCGGGATTTTAACCGACAGCGTTTTGGTTTTCTCAACGCGACCATGACCGTGGCATTTATTGCACGGATCTTTAATCAGCGTACCGCGCCCCTGGCAATGCGGACAGGTCTGCTGAACGGCGAAGAAACCCTGGCGCATCTGGACCTGGCCCGCACCGTGACAGGTTGGGCAAGTCTGCGGCTGGCTACCCGCTTTGGCTCCGCTGCCGTGGCAAACGTCGCACTCTTCCAGAGTCGGGATACGGATCTCTTTGGTTACGCCGCGAACGGCTTCTTCGAGCGTCAGATCCATGTTATAGCGCAGGTCCGAGCCGCGCGCTGCGCGCTGGCGACCGCGTCCGCCGCCAAAGATATCACCGAAAACATCGCCAAAGATATCGCTGAAATCCGCGCCGCCACCAAAACCACCGCCGCCGCCCATGCCGCCCTGCTCAAATGCGGCGTGACCGTACTGATCGTAGGCTGCACGCTTCTGGGCATCGGTCAGGATTTCATACGCTTCTTTGATTTCTTTGAATTTAGCTTCAGCCTCTTTATCACCCTGGTTACGGTCCGGGTGATACTTCATGGCCAGGCGCTTATACGCCTTTTTGATTTCACGCTCTTCCGCTGTTCTGGAAACGCCTAAAATCTCGTAATAGTCTTGCTTTGCCATTGGTGTTTTTCAGCCCCTTAACATGCGTGCACGGGCGGAGAGGAAACCTCTTCGCCCGTGCCAGTGTTTTACCCGTTCAAAGGGCGATTATTTTTTGTCTTTCACTTCTTCGAACTCAGCGTCAACAACATCGTCGTCCTTCGCGTTGCTCTCGGAAGCGTCAGCGCCGCCAGCCTGCTGCTGAGCGTGCTGCTGCTGAGCGATTTCCATTAGCTTCTGGGAAGCCTGGGCCAGCGCCTGCATTTTCGCTTCAATATCGGCTTTATCTTCACCTTTCAGCGAAGTTTCCAGCGCGGTCAGCGCAGACTCGATAGCGGTTTTATCGTCAGCCGGCAGTTTATCGCCTGCTTCTTCAACCTGCTTACGCGTGCTGTGCAGCAGGTGGTCACCCTGGTTACGGGTCTGTACCAGTTCTTCAAACTTACGGTCAGCTTCTGCGTTAGCTTCAGCATCGCGTACCATTTTCTGAATTTCTTCTTCGTTCAGACCAGAAGAGGCTTTGATAGTGATCTTCTGCTCTTTACCGCTGTTTTTGTCTTTCGCGGACACATGCAGGATACCGTCAGCATCGATGTCGAAAGTCACTTCGATCTGAGGCATACCGCGCGGTGCCGGGTTGATACCATCCAGGTTGAATTGACCCAGAGATTTGTTATCCGATGCGCGTTTACGCTCACCCTGAATAACATGGATGGTTACCGCAGACTGGTTGTCTTCAGCAGTTGAGAACACCTGGCTGTGCTTGGTCGGGATGGTGGTGTTCTTATTGATCAGCGCAGTCATCACGCCGCCCATGGTTTCGATACCCAGAGACAGCGGGGTAACGTCCAGCAGCAGAACGTCTTTCACTTCACCCGTCAGGACGCCGCCCTGAACAGCAGCGCCAATGGCAACGGCTTCGTCCGGGTTAACGTCTTTACGCGGCTCTTTACCGAAGAACTCAGCAACTTTCTTCTGAACCATTGGCATACGGGTCTGACCACCAACCAGGATAACGTCCTGGATATCGGATACGGACAGGCCAGCATCCTGCAGAGCAACTTTCAGCGGCTCGATGGAACGGTTAACCAGATCTTCTACCAGGCTTTCCAGTTTCGCACGGGTCACTTTGATGTTCATATGTTTCGGACCGGTGGCATCTGCGGTGATGTACGGCAGATTCACGTCGGTCTGCTGAGCGGAAGAGAGTTCAATCTTCGCTTTCTCAGCGGCTTCTTTCAGGCGCTGCATCGCCAGCGGGTCGTTACGCAGGTCAATGCCCTGATCTTTCTTAAACTCGTCAACGAGGTAGTTGATCAGACGGGTATCGAAGTCTTCACCGCCCAGGTGGGTATCACCGTTGGTCGCCAGAACTTCGAAGGTTTTTTCGCCATCAACTTCGTCGATTTCGATAATGGAGATATCGAAGGTACCACCACCGAGGTCGTACACCGCGATAGTGCGGTTGCCGACTTCTTTATCCAGACCGTAAGCCAGCGCAGCGGCAGTCGGTTCGTTGATGATACGTTTGACTTCCAGACCTGCAATACGGCCGGCGTCTTTGGTTGCCTGACGCTGAGCATCGTTAAAGTAAGCAGGTACGGTAATAACCGCTTCAGTTACCGGTTCACCCAGGTAATCTTCAGCCGTTTTCTTCATTTTCTTCAGCACTTCGGCAGAGATCTGCGGCGGTGCGGTTTTAGTGCCTTTCACATCAAGCCATGCGTCGCCATTGTCTGCGGCAACGATTTTGTACGGCATGATAGAAACGTCACGCTGGACTTCTTCGTCCTGGAAGCGGCGGCCAATCAGGCGTTTAATCGCAAACAGGGTATTTTGCGGGTTTGTCACTGCCTGACGTTTAGCCGGCTGACCAACCAGAGTTTCACCATCCTGGGTATAGGCAATGATAGAAGGCGTGGTGCGATCGCCTTCGGCGTTCTCCAGCACGCGTGCAGTAGTGCCATCCATAATCGCTACACAAGAGTTGGTAGTACCCAGGTCGATACCAATAATTTTACCCATCTAAACGTCTCCACTAAAAATTCAGTCAACATGTGGTTGTGAACCTGTAATAAGGGCGAAACGTGCGGTTTCAACTACCCAGACATCATTTTTTTTCAGGTTCATTCACTGCGGTTGACTACAAGATGGGGTCGCCCACCGCGGCATCAAGGGGGGATACAAAAAAATTTTTGCCCTGCCCGCGCCGACGGGTGGCAAGCAGGCCTCATAAGCGGTCCGGAAAGCGGGCCTAAAAACGCACAAAATATAATTAATGATAATAATTAAAGTTAAATATATTCACAAAACAATTGACATAATCCGCAATAATTACGTGCTAAAGACAATAAAGTTCCGGTGATAAAATACGCCCCCGCTATGACACATCCAATATTCAGGAAATCCTCATGAAATCACTGATTCATATATCAGCAGGGTTATTTTTAAGCGCCGCCTTAATATCGTCAGCATCCGCTAACGATCATAAAATTTTAGGGGTTGTCGCCATGCCGCGAAATGAGACTAACGATCTCACGCTGAAGCTACCGGTATGCCGGGTGATTAAGCGTATCCAGCTCACTGCCGATCGCGGCGACATCCAGCTCTCCGGCGCGACGGTGTACTTTAAAGCCAGCAATAGCGCCAGCCAGAGCCTCAACGTTCCGTCAACCATCAAACAGGGGGCAACCACCGACTGGATTAACATTAATAGCGACAACGATAACAAGCGCTGCGTAAAAAAAATCGCTTTTTCTGGCCACACGATTAACTCTTCCGACATGGCCTCGCTAAAAATCATTGGCGACGATTAATATTACTGTTCACCTTATCTGGTATTTATGAAAATTAATTATCTGGATGATGAAGACCTCTCTTTTCTTCATCGCTGTAGCGAAGAGCATCTGGAAACATTCACCCGAATTCTGACCCACAATGAGAATGGAAAGCCGCGTCTTTCAAGCACGCTATTACGTAATCAAACTTTCCAGGCGATGGCAGGGCATCCCGAACGCTATCGTCGCAACTGGCAGCTCATTGCCGGCGAGCTCCAGCACTTTGGCGGCGACAGCATCGCCAACACGCTGCGTCGTCACGGAAAGTTCTACCGGGAAATTTTGCTGGATGTTTGCAAGCGGCTAAAAATCAAAGCCGATAAGCACACCTCTACGCCGGAAATAGAACAGCATCTTCTGGAGCACTTCCTTGAACACAGCTGGAAGAAGATGGACGATCGGCAGAAAGCTGACTTCTTCACTGCCGTTGAGTGTCGGGTCAACGACCATAAAGCATTACTTCCCCATCTGCTGCAGACAAATAAGCTGGCGCAGGGCGTCAACCACCTTCTGGAAATCCGGCTGGCGAAGATCCTGCGCACGCACGCCGCGGTTAGCGTCATCGGCCACGGTCTGGTTCGCGGCGCGGGGCTTGGCGGCCCCCTCGGCGCCGCATTTAATGGCGTCAAAGCCGTGAGCGGCAGCGCTTATCGCGTGACCATCCCGGCCGTACTGCATATTGCCTGTTTGCGGCAAATGACCAGACTTCATCAGGTGAAAAATGAAATTGGTGAAAAATACCCCGCCAGATCATAGACAGTTTCGCAGCGCCTAATTATTATGCCGCGCCCCGTCGCTGAGAGACGGGGAATGCTTCCCTTTCTAATCATTATTTTGAGGAATTATGGGCAACACTAAGTTGGCTAATCCGGCACCGCTGGGCCTTATGGGCTTCGGCATGACCACTATTCTGCTTAACCTGGCAAATAGCGGCCTGTTCGCGTTTGATGTAGCTATCCTGGCGATGGGCATTTTTTACGGCGGCATTGCGCAGATTTTTGCCGGCCTGCTGGAGTTTAAAAAAGGCAACACCTTTGGTTTAACCGCATTCACGTCTTACGGCGCTTTTTGGCTGACGCTGGTTGCTATTCTTCTGATGCCGAAAATGGGCCTTGCAGAAGCACCCAACGCGCACTTCCTCGGTATGTACCTGGGACTATGGGGCGTTTTTACCCTGTTTATGTTCTTTGGCACCCTGAAAGCCGCGCGTATGCTGCAGTTTGTTTTCCTCAGTCTGACCGTGCTGTTCGCGCTGCTGGCGATTGGTCACCTGGCTGATAACGAAGGCATCGTTAAGATTGCGGGCTGGGTCGGTCTGGTCTGTGGCGCTAGCGCCATCTATCTGGCGATGGGTGAAGTGCTGAACGAGCAGTTTGGCCGCACCGTTCTGCCAATCGGCGAAAAGCATTAATTAACGTCGCCGCTCGCGAGCGGCGACGTGAGCCCTATCGATTTACGGCAGGCGCTGCAGTTCAGCTTTCGGCGCAGCGACCTGTTGTTCCAGCCCCTGGCGCAGCCAGATCCCCAGCCCCAATCCCATCAACGACAGTGCCAGCACGTACCACGCGGGCGCCATCGGCGAAACGCCCATCAGCATGGTCACCGCAATCGGCGTCAGACCGCCAAAGATGGCGTAAGAGACGTTATAAGAGAATGAGATACCGGTAAAACGCACTTCAGCCGGGAACGCGCGCACCATCACATACGGAACCGCCCCGACCACGCCGACGCACAGCCCCACCGCACCGTAAAGCAGGAACAGGCGCTGCGGGCTATCGCCGGAAAGATGATAGAACGCCCAGCTTGCCGCCGCGAGGAATACGCTGCCGACAATAAACGTGCGGCTGGCGCCAAAACGGTCAGCGGCCAGCCCTGCCAGCAGGCAGCCGATACACAGCATGATAGTGGCAATACTGTTCGCCTGCAGGGTGATTGCGGGGGCAAAACCGTAGTGCTTTTGCAGCCAGACCGGCGACATCAGGATCACCACCACCACGCCGGCGGATAAAAGCCAGGTCAGCAGCATTGAGACCACCACCGCTTTCTGATGCTTCAGCGCGACGGCTTTAACCGGCAGCTCCTGCGCTAATGCTTTACGCTGCTGCATTTCGAGGAAAATCGGCGTCTCCTGGAGCCAACGGCGCAGATACATGGCGACAAGACCAAACGCGCCGCCTAACAGGAACGGAATACGCCAGCCGCCATCGTGGATACCCTGAGGAGTCAGATGAGTATTAATCAGCGTCGCGACGACCGACCCCAGTAATATCCCCACCGTCAGGCCAGCGGTCAGCGTACCGCAGGCGATACCTATTCTTTTTTCCGGTACATGCTCCGCCACAAAGACCCAGGCGCCGGGGACTTCACCGCCAATCGCCGCCCCCTGAAGAATGCGCATAAGCAGCAGCAAAAGCGGCGCCACGATGCCTACCGACGCGTAGGTGGGCAGCAGGCCAATCGCCAGCGTAGGCAGCGCCATCAGTAAAATACTCAGGGTAAACATCTTCTTACGCCCGACCAGATCGCCAAAATGGGCCATAATGATGCCGCCAAGAGGACGAGCTAAATAGCCCGCCGCAAAAATGCCGAAGGTCTGCACCTGGCGCAGCCATTCCGGGATATCGGCCGGGAAAAATAGCTCGCCGACAACGGCGGCGAAGAAGACAAAGATAATGAAATCGTAAAACTCCAGCGCGCCGCCGAGGGCGGCCAGCGTCAGCGTTTTATAATCCTGTCGATTCAGAGGTCGGGTGTAGTGTGACATAACGGGCAATCATCCAGAGGTATGAAGATATTCTACGCATAGTGTAAAGTAAAAAACACTATATCGTAAATAAAACAACACACCACTGGTGATGCAGGTTATATCAGGAATACGGTAAATTCAGGATAATGTTTCACGCCTGGCGCTTTTAGGACGGAAAGCTGCTACTACTTCGCCGTTTGTTTCCACATAAGGCCCCTCAAGCAGCTGTACACAATACGGTACACTCGCGAAAACGCCGTGCACCAGCACGTTACCTTCCGCATCTTTCACGCCTTCCAGCGTTTCCTCAATCGCCTTTGGCTGCCCGGGCAGGTTAAGGATCAGCGCCTGCTTGCGGATAACGCCAACCTGACGAGAAAGAATGGCCGTCGGCACAAAGTGCAGGCTCACCTGGCGCATTTGCTCACCAAAGCCGGGCATCACCCGATCGGCAATCGCCAGCGTCGCATCCGGGGTGACATCACGGCGGGCCGGGCCCGTGCCGCCTGTAGTCAGGACCAGATGGCAGCCCATTTCATCGACCAGTTCACAGAGGGTTTGCTCGATAATAACCTGTTCATCCGGGATCAAGCGGGTTTGCAATTCGAAAGGCGTGGAGAGCGCACGGGCCAGCCACGCTTCAAGCGCTGGAATGCCTTTATCCTGATAGACGCCGCTGGAGGCGCGATCGGAAATGGAAACTAAGCCGATTCGTAAGGTGTTCATGATTATTCCGTTCAAACAGTATTAATAGACAGAATAATACACCGAGGGGAGCAAGGCAGACAGTTTAATGTGGCCGACGGACGCCGGCCACATGGGGGATTACAGCAGATCGCCGATCATTTTTTCCAGTTTTTCCTGGTCGATCGCAAACTTGCGGATGCCTTCCGCCAGTTTATCTACCGCCATCGGATCCTGGTTGTGCTGCCACAGGAATTCAGATTCGGTGATACGCGCCGGACGCGCTTTAACTTCGCCGCTGAAGGCCAGTTTGCGTTCGATGGCGCCTTCGCTTTCCGCCAGCTCTTTCAGCAGCGCAGGAGCGATAGTCAGACGGTCACAGCCGGCCAGTTCGAGGATCTCGCCGAGGTTACGGAAGCTTGCGCCCATAACCACCGTTTCGTAACCGTGCTGTTTGTAGTATTCGTAGATTTCGCTTACGGACACCACGCCCGGATCTTCTGCCGGCGCGTACTCTTTCTTATCGGTGTTGGCTTTGTACCAGTCGAGGATACGGCCAACGAACGGAGAAATCAGGAATACGCCCGCTTCCGCACAGGCACGCGCCTGAGCGAAGGAGAACAGCAGCGTCAGGTTACAGTTGATGCCTTCTTTTTCCAGCTGCTCAGCGGCGCGAATGCCCTGCCAGGTAGAAGCCAGTTTAATCAGAATGCGATCGTTGCCGATGCCAGCATCGTTGTACAGTTTGATGAGGCGCTTAGCTTTGGCGATAGAAGCCTCGGTGTCATAGGACAGGCGAGCATC
Organism: Klebsiella sp. CN_Kp113; assembly: GCF_040064585.1. Lineage (NCBI taxonomy): Bacteria > Pseudomonadati > Pseudomonadota > Gammaproteobacteria > Enterobacterales > Enterobacteriaceae > Klebsiella > Klebsiella sp. CN_Kp113. The sequence continues at coordinate 17,051 of NZ_JBEAID010000020.1, forward strand.
AACTTCGGTGGAAATACGGCCAGGGATCAGCTTAAGAATTTCGAGACCAATGTTCACCGCCAGCTTATCGGAAGCATCGATAATCTGCTGCGCGCGGTCGCTGCTCTGGCCGCGAGCCCAGGCAACAGCGTCATCAATCAGCTTACGGTACTCAGGGATCTGAGCCGCGCCGAGAATCAAAGAAGGGTTAGTCGTGGCGTCCTGAGGCTGATACAGCTTCATTGCCGCGATATCTCCGGTATCAGCTACGACAGTGGTGTACTGACGCAGAGAAGTCAATTTATCCGTCATGATAGTGTTTCTCTTAAACAGCAGTTAAGGGGATGTAACCGGTCTGCCAAGATGATAACACGCTGCCGGGGCAGCGCAACCGCCTACAATGCATGAGCGCAGAGTGTGATAAACTGGGCCAATTAATTCCCTGAACACTAAAGGATTGTCACTGGATTGGTAGCGCTTACACTCACGCACCGATATGGGCAAGAGGATGCTTGATGCCTGATTTTCTGTCGTTTATCAATGAAATACTCTGGGGCTCGGTAATGATTTATCTGTTACTGGGCGCTGGCGTTTGGTTTACCTGGCGAACAAAATTTATACAGTTCCGTTATATCCGCCAGTTTAGCAGAAGTCTGAAAAAGAGCCTTCAGCCGCAGCCCGGCGGGTTAACCTCTTTTCAGGCGCTCTGTATGAGCCTGGCGGCGCGCGTGGGCAGCGGCAATATGGCAGGCGTGGCGCTGGCCATTGCCGCAGGTGGCCCCGGCGCCGTTTTCTGGATGTGGGTCTCGGCGCTGCTCGGCATGGCCAGCAGTTTCGCCGAATGTTCTCTCGCGCAGCTTTATAAAGAGCGCGACTCCCGCGGGCACTTTCGCGGTGGCCCGGCCTGGTATATGGCCCGGGGACTCGGCATGCGCTGGATGGGCGTGCTGTTTTCCATTCTTCTCCTGCTGGCCTACGGCGTCATCTTTAATACCGTACAAGCCAACTCCGTTGCCCATGCCATGGAGTATGCGTTTCGTTTACCCGATGTTATCACCGGCGGCGTCCTGGCGGCGCTGACCCTGCTGGTCATCGTTCGCGGGATTCGCGGCGTAGCGCGGCTGATGCAGTGGCTCGTGCCGCTTATGGCTTTATTGTGGGTGCTGACCAGCCTGATTATCGGCCTGTGGCATATCACCGCCCTGCCGACGATTTTTGAAATCATTTTCCGCTGCGCTTTCGGCTGGCAAGAGGCCGCTGCGGGCGCGGTGGGCTACACCATCAGCCAGGCGCTCACCAGCGGCTTTCAGCGCGGGATGTTTTCCAATGAAGCGGGTATGGGTTCGACGCCAAATTCCGCCGCCGCTGCCGCCTCCTGGCCCCCTCATCCCGCGGCGCAGGGGATCGTACAGATGATTGGCGTCTTTATTGATACCATCGTGATCTGTACCGCCAGCGCCGTGATCATCATGCTGGCGCCGCGAGACGGCAACGAAGAAGCGGCAAGCGGCATTCAGGCTATCCAGCATTCGATGAGCAACCTCGTCGGCGACTGGGGTTCCAGCTTTGTCGCTTTTATCGTGCTGCTGTTCGCCTTCAGTTCGATCGTCGCAAACTATATCTATGCCGAAAATAATCTCATTTTTCTCCGCATGGATAGCCTGCGTAACATCTGGCTGCTGCGTCTGCTCACGCTGTGTATGGTCGTCACCGGCGCGATGGTCAGCCTACCGGTGGTCTGGCAGATGGCGGATATCATCATGGCGCTGATGGCGATAACTAACCTGACGGCTATCCTGCTGCTGTCGCCGACGGTGCGGATCATTGCCAGCGATTATCTGCGACAGCGGAAGCTGGGCCAGCGGCCGGAATTTGACGTCACCCGCTACCCTGAAATTCATCAGCAGCTGGTACCGGGAACATGGGACAACCTGCCGCGCGAATAGCGCGGCAATCGCAGCTATCGATCCTCTCATGACGTTTTTTTGCTAAAGTCGTCAAAAATTTCCTGTAAGGACTGGATATGCTCATTCTGATTTCACCTGCAAAAACGCTCGATTATCAAAGCCCGCTGGCAACGACGCGTTATACCCAGCCAGAGCTACTGGAACACTCTCAGGAGCTTATCGGCATTGCCCGTCAGCTGTCGGCACCGCAGATTGGTAAACTGATGGGCATCAGCGACAAGCTGGCTGACCTGAACGCGACCCGCTTTCACGACTGGCAGCCAGACTTCACCCCGGACAACGCCCGTCAGGCGATCCTGGCGTTTAAGGGTGATGTCTATACCGGCCTGCGGGCAGAGACCTTTAGCGAAGCCGATTTCGATTTTGCCCAGCAGCATCTGCGGATGCTTTCCGGCCTGTACGGCGTTCTGCGCCCGCTGGATCTGATGCAACCCTATCGTCTGGAGATGGGGATTAAGCTTGAGAACGCAAAAGGCAAAGATCTGTATCAGTATTGGGGAGACGTTATTACCGATAAGCTGAATCAGGCGTTGAAAGCCCAGGGCGACGATATTGTGGTAAATCTGGCCTCTGATGAGTACTTCAGGTCGGTGAAACCCAAACGGCTTGAGGGCCAGCTGATAAAGCCGGTATTCCTTGATGAGAAAAACGGCAAGTTTAAAGTGATCAGCTTCTACGCTAAAAAAGCGCGCGGCTTGATGAGTCGTTACATCATTGAGAATCGCTTAACGAAGCCGGAGCAGCTGACCCGCTTTGATAGTGAAGGCTATTTCTTTGACGCCGACGCTTCGGGTAACGGAGAGCTGGTCTTTAAACGCCACGAGCAGTAAAAAAACCGCTTCCCTGCCGCAAATCACGCAGCAGGGAAGCGCTGATTCAGACTTAGCCCATCATCAGCTTACGCAGCGCGGCAAAATCGGCCGGCAGATTATGCGACAGCAGCGGCAGATCGGCGCGATCGGCCAGCTCTTTCGGCAGCGGCAGCGTCTCTTGCAGAATCTCTTCCACGCTCTCTTTAAACTTCGCCGGATGCGCCGTGCCGAGGAACAGGCCGTACTCACCCGCCTGCAGCTGGTCGCGCAGCGCGCGATAAGCAATCGCCGCATGCGGTTCTGAGGTATAGCCGATAGCCTTCAGCTCACGCATGGTCTCTTTGGTGGTTTCATCATCCACCGCCGCGTAGCCCAGCTCATTCAGGCGCCAGATTTTACGACGGAACAGCTCTTCCACGCGCGGCCAGTTGTTCGGCTGGCTGACGTCCATGGCGTTAGACAGCGTGGCCTGGGTTGCTTTCGGCGACCAGTTACCGTCCTGCAGGAAGCGCGGCACGGTGTCGTTGGCGTTAGTCGCCGCAATAAAGCGTTTGATTGGCAGACCCAGAGATTTGGCCAGCAGGCCGGCGGTCAGATCGCCAAAGTTACCGCTGGGTACCGAGATAACCAGCTGGTTACGGGCTTCCTGAGGCAGCTGAGCCACGGCTTCAAAGTAATAGCAAATCTGCGCCAGCAGGCGGCTGATATTGATTGAGTTAGCCGAGTTAAGACCCAGCGCAGCTTTCAGCTCTTCATCATCAAAGGCCTGTTTAACCAGCGCCTGGCAGGCGTCAAAGTCGCCGTCGATAGCCACAGTTTCAATGTTACCGCCGAGGGTGCAGAACAGCTTTTCCTGCAGCGGGCTGATTTTGCCGCGCGGATAGAGAATGACCACTTTGACGTTTGGCAGGCCATAAAACGCGTGCGCAACCGCCGCGCCGGTGTCGCCGGAGGTGGCCGTCAGAATAGTGACCGGTTTGTCGCCTGCGATATGGGTGAGCATCTGCGCCATAAAGCGGCCGCCGAAGTCTTTAAACGCCAGAGTCGGGCCGTGGAACAGTTCGAGGCAGCCGACGTCGTCCTGCACTTTGCTGACCGGCGCCGGGAAGGTAAAGGCATTGCCGATGCGCTCTTGCAGAACGCCCTGCGGGATCTCATCGCCGATAAATGCCGACAGGATTTTTGCGCTACGCGACACAAAGTCCTGCTGCAGCATCTCGTCGATTTCAGTCAGGCTGAATTCCGGCAGATCGTGCGGGAAGAACAGCCCCTGATGCTTGCCAAGCCCCTGCGTGACGGCCTGCGCAAAGCTGACCTGTTCGTTATGATCTTTTAAGTTATAGAGTTTCATTGGTTATCCCACTACTCGAGCGCCCGCCGTGTCCAGCCGGCAAATATGAACGAAGCCTTCCTGATTTTGCAGATAGTGCGTAGCCAGCCAGTCGGCGACGCGCTGCGCGGTTTCCGGTTTATCGCATAGTGCAAACAACGTAGGACCGGAACCGGAAATGCCGCACGCCTGCGCGCCAATTTCCATTGCTGCCTGACGCGCTTCGCTGAAGCCCGGCAGTAGTTTGGTACGATACGGTTCGGCAATCACATCTTTCATCAACTTCGCCGCCAACTGAGGCTGGCGGGAATAGCAGGCGTGAATAAAGCCCGCCAGATGACGACCGTGGGCAATACAGTCCTGACGGCGATACTGCGCCGGCAAAATTGCCCGCGCCTCCGCGGTGGAGACCTTAATACCCGGATAGGCCAGCACCCACAGCCACTCGTCGAAGGCCGGAATCTGCTGGCTGATGATGCCGTTTTCCTCAAGCATCAATTGTATCCCGCCCAGATAGCACGGCGCGACGTTATCGTAATGGATACTGCCGGAAATCCGCCCTTCCATCTCGCCCATCAGCGCCAGCATTCGGCTCTCATTGAGCGGCTTGCCGCAGAACTCGTTCATCGCGACCAGCGCGGCGACGACGGAACAGGCGCTGGAGCCCAGGCCGGAACCAATCGGCATGTTTTTTTCCAGGGTCATCGCCACCGGTACCTTCTTGCCAATCTCCTGGCAAAAACGCTCCCAGCATTGATAGACGATATTTTCCTGCGGCGCCGTCGGCAGTTTACTGGCGAAGCGACCCACGTTTTGCAGGCTAAAGCTCGTCGCCGCCTCAACCGAGACATTGTCCCCCAGCAGCGTGCCGTCAACCGGCGTTACCGCCGCGCCCAGCACGTCAAACCCGACGCTCATATTAGCACTGGAAGCCGGGGCATATACTTTGACCATCTTAAACTCCTAACTTCCATGACAGGGTACGCAGCAGGTCGGCGAAAACGCCAGCCGCCGTCACATCGTTACCCGCACCATAACCGCGCAGCACCAGCGGCAGCGGCTGGTAATAGTGGCTGTAGAACGCCAGCGCATTCTCGCCGTTTTTCACTTTAAACAGCGGATCGTTGCCATCAACCGCGGCGATTTTCACGCGGCAGGTGCCATCCTCTTCGATATTACCGACATAGCGCAAGACCTTACCTTCATCGCGCGCTTTTGAGACCCGCGAGGCAAACTCGTCATCCAGAGAAGGCAGGCGTGCCATAAAGCTGTCGACATCGCCGCTGGCGTCAAAACCCGCCGGTAGCGCCGGCTCTACGATAATGTCAGACAGCTCCAGTTCGCGCCCGGTTTCACGCGCGAGGATCAGTAGCTTACGCGCGACATCCACGCCGGAAAGATCGTCGCGCGGATCCGGTTCGGTATAGCCCATTTCACGCGCCAGCTTCGTCGCCGCGGAGAAGCTTACGCCTTCGTCCAGCTTACCGAAGATAAATGACAGCGAGCCGGACAGAATACCGGAGAAGCGCAGCAGCTCATCGCCGGCGTTCAGCAGATTTTGCAGGTTTTCGATTACCGGCAGCCCCGCGCCGACGTTGGTATCGTATAAAAACTTACGTCGTGAGCTGCTCGCGGCATGACGCAGCTGATGATAGTAATCCAGCGATGAGGTATTGGCCTTTTTGTTCGGCGTCACCACGTGGAAACCCTCGCGCAGGAAATCGGCGTACTGATCGGCCACCGCCTGGCTGGAGGTACAGTCGACAATCACCGGGTTCAGCAGATGGTACTCTTTCACCAGACGAATAAGTCGCCCCAGGTTGAACGCCTCTTTGGCTTCCGCCAGCTCATCGCGCCAGTGTTCAAGGTTCAGGCCGTGTACGTTGGTCAGCAAGGCGCGCGAGTTAGCCACCCCGCAAACGCGGAGGTCGATATGTTTACTCTTCAACCAGCTCTGCTGGCGCTTGATCTGTTCGATCAGCGCGCCGCCGACGCCGCCGATGCCAATGACAAACACTTCAATCACCTGATCGGTATTGAACAGCATCTGGTGGGTCACGCGAACGCCGGTGGTCGCATCATCGTTGCTCACGACAACGGAAATAGAGCGCTCGGAAGAACCCTGGGCAATCGCCACAATGTTGATATTGGCGCGCGCCAGCGCAGCGAAGAATTTAGCGGAAATCCCACGCAGGGTGCGCATACCATCGCCGACAACCGAAATAATCGCCAGGCGTTCCATGATCGACAGCGGCTCAAGCAGCCCCTCTTTCAGCTCCAGATAAAATTCATCTTCCATTACCCGCTTCGCCCGAGCGCAATCGCTCTGCGGCACGCAGAAGCTGATGCTGTATTCGGAAGAGGACTGGGTGATAAGAACAACGGAGATTCCCGCGCGGGACATAGTGGCGAACACGCGCGCCGCCATGCCAACCATCCCCTTCATTCCCGGCCCGGAGACGTTGAACATCGCCATATTGTTGAGATTAGAGATACCTTTCACCGGCAGATCGTCTTCATCGCTGCTGCCGCCGATAAGCGTACCCGGCGCCTGCGGATTGCCGGTATTTTTGATTAAACAGGGGATCTGGAACTGGGCGATGGGTGCGATAGTACGCGGGTGCAAAACTTTGGCGCCGAAGTAGGAGAGCTCCATCGCTTCCTGATAGGACATCGACTTCAGCAAACGCGCATCCGGCACCTGACGCGGGTCGCAGGTATAAACGCCGTCAACGTCGGTCCAGATTTCACAGCAGTCGGCGCGCAGGCAGGCGGCCAGCACGGCTGCGGAGTAGTCAGAGCCGTTACGGCCCAGCACCACCAGTTCGCCCTTTTCGTTACCGGCGGTAAAGCCCGCCATCAGCACCATATGGTCAGCCGGGATCTGGCTGGCGGCAATGCGGCGGGTCGACTCGGCGATATCCACGGTGGATTCGAGGTAATAGCCAACGGCAAGCAGTTTTTCAACCGGATTAATCACCGTGACGTTATGACCGCGCGCTTCCAGTAAGCCGGCCATAATAGCGATGGAGAGCTTTTCTCCCCGGCAGATCAGAGACGCATTGACGCTATCCGGGCACTGTCCAAGCAGGCTAATACCGTGCAGGACGTGTTTGATTTGCGCAAACTCCTGCTCGACAAACATTTTCAACTGAGCGTGCGGAAAGCCCGGCTGGGCATCGGCGAGGCCTTGCAGAAGTTCGGCGAAAATGCGTTCGGCATCAGCGATATTGGTCAGCGCATCCTGCCCGCCAATGGTTTTTTCGATCATCGCAACCAGATGGTTAGTGATCTTCGCCGGGGCAGACAGTACGGTCGCTACCTGCCCCTGCCTGGCATTACTCTCCAGAATATCGGCAACACGCAGAAAACGTTCTGCATTTGCCACTGATGTACCGCCGAACTTCAACACACGCATGGTTATGACCCCTTGATTTTTTATCGAAAAAAAAGCCCGCACTGTTCAGGTGCGGGCTTTTTTCTGTGTTTCCTGTACGCGTCAGCCCGCACCGTTACCTGTGGTAATAGTGGTGGTGATAATCGTGGTGATCATGCCGATGCGATTCATGGATGTTGTGTACTCTGTAATTTTTATCTGTCTGTGTCCTGTGCCTATATTGGTTAAAGTATCTGTCGACTTAAGTCAACGAATTTCTACTTTTAGCCCTTTTTTTCACACCTGGCCAATACGCCATAGCAACCTGACAATTCATCCGGATTTACGCATCCAGACGCCAATAATTAGCACATAAGACCATATGAAAATAATATGACAGCATTTTACCCTGGGAGGTTTTTTTCAATATCGTGCAGTAAACGATGCAGCATGGCGGTGTCTCGCTGCTGCAAAAGTCCTATCCGCTGCTCCAGCCAGTCGGACAGTTTTACATCGTCACCCGCGCCGAGGCGGTTAAGCAGATCGCGCGTTCGCAGGCGTAACGCCTGCAGCTGATTATCATCTGCGTCGGCGGAGGTTGACGGGGCCTGCTGCAGCAATGAGGTCAGCTGGTAGCAATAGACCATCACCGACTGCCCCAGGTTTAGCGAAGGATAGTCAGCCGCCATAGGCACACCGGTCAACACATCGGCAAGGGCCAGCTCTTCATTCGTCAGACCAGAATCTTCCCGGCCAAACACCAGCGCGGCATGATGCATCCACTGCGCTTTTTCTTCCAGCAGCGGCAGGAGCTGCTGCGGCGTCGCGTAGTAGTGGAAACGCGCCCGGCTGCGGGCGGTCGTGGCCACGGTAAAATCAACATCGTGCAGCGCCTGCTCCAGCGTGGCATAAGTGTTGATATTATCGAGGATATCGCCAGAACCGTGCGCGACCCAGCGCGCGGCGGGCTGCAAATGCGCCTCGCTATCGACGATACGCATGTCGCTAAACCCCATGGTTTTCATCGCTCTGGCTGCCGCCCCGACGTTTTCCGCCCGAGCCGGGGACACTAATACAATTGATAAACGCATTCGGTTTCTCTTTTACCTTTTAGGCGGTGGGAATAACGATTTTTTCCCTCATTTTACGCGCCGTGAATTTACAAATTTGCAACAAAAATCACTAAATTTGAGCTTTATCACCCATAAAAAAAACTAAACTATTCCCAAGGCACCATGACACAGAGTATGTTAACAGAACGGCTTTATCCGTATGTTTGGCAATGAAATTTACGTCCGAGTACGTTTTGAGGCTTTGGATTCACCGCGTTTATTATTTTCTCATTGCAACTAATTGAGCGAAGTATGAATTGTGAAGATGAATCCCGTTTAGATGCAATGATTTCACAAGACTGTTAACGTGCTACAATTGAACTTGATATATGTCAACGAAGCGTAGTTTTATTGGGTGTCATGACTCACTTAGCCTGTTATGTTGCTGTTAAAATGGTTAGGATGACAGCCGTTTTTGACACCGTCGGGTCCAGAGGGAAAGTACCCACGACCAAGCTAATGATGTTGTTGACGTTGATGGAAAGTGCATCAAGAACGCAATTACGTACTTTAGTCATGTTACGCCGGGCATGTTAATTTGCGACATGCACCAGGCAGGTCAGGGACTTTGGTACTTCCTGTTTCGATTTAGTTGGCAATTTAGGTAGCAAACATGCAGACCCCGCACATTCTTATCGTTGAAGACGAGTTGGTAACACGCAACACGTTAAAAAGTATTTTCGAAGCAGAAGGTTATGATGTATTCGAAGCGACCGATGGCGCGGAAATGCATCAGATCCTGTCTGAAAATGATATCAACCTGGTGATCATGGATATCAACCTGCCGGGTAAAAATGGTCTCCTGTTAGCACGCGAACTGCGTGAGCAGGCGGACGTCGCGCTGATGTTCCTCACCGGCCGCGATAACGAAGTGGATAAAATCCTTGGCCTCGAAATTGGCGCCGATGATTATATCACTAAACCGTTCAACCCACGTGAACTGACGATCCGCGCGCGCAACCTGCTCTCCCGTACCATGAACCTGGGTACCGTGAGCGAAGAGCGCCGTAGCGTGGAAAGCTATAAGTTCAACGGCTGGGAGCTGGATATCAATAGCCGCTCGCTGGTAAGCCCCAATGGTGAGCAGTACAAGCTGCCGCGCAGTGAATTCCGCGCCATGCTGCACTTCTGCGAAAATCCGGGCAAAATCCAGTCGCGTGCGGAACTGCTGAAGAAAATGACCGGCCGTGAGCTGAAGCCGCACGACCGTACCGTGGACGTGACCATCCGTCGCATTCGTAAGCATTTTGAATCCACTCCGGACACCCCGGAAATTATCGCCACCATCCATGGCGAGGGGTACCGCTTCTGTGGCGACCTGCAGGAATAACACCGTTTTTCTTGCTGTCATAACGTAAAAACGGCGCAATTCGCGCCGTTTTTTTTATTTCCAGATCCTGAGCTTATCGTCATCCTGACCAGCGTCCGGCAGCTCACCTTTTGCCTTCGGCAGAGATAACGCGTACCAGTCAACGTGGCGGGTCAGGAACATCAGCGCACTTAACGCCAGCAGCAATACGCCGGTCCCCAGCAGCAATGCGCTATCTTCCGATCGCAACAGCATCCACATAACGCCGTCCAGCAGCAGTAGCGCACAGACGAACAGTAAACTGTTACGCCAACCATTCAATACTGCCTGAAGATACACCCCGTTGATAAGCGCGCCTAGCAGGCTGGCGGCAATCCACGATGCCGTAAAACCGATATGTTCGGACAGCGCCAGCAGCACCAGATAGAACATGACCAGCGACAGCCCCACCAGCAGATACTGCATGGGGTGCATGCGATACCGCGTTAAGCTTTCAAAAACAAAAAAGGCCATAAACGTCAGCGTTATCAACAGAACGGCATATTTTGTCGCCCGATCGGTCAGCTGATATTGATCGGCGGGCGTGGTGACATTCACGTTGAAAGCGGGCAACTGACGCCACTCAATCTGCCGACCCTCAACAAAAAACTTCGCCATATTGTTGGCAAACCAGGTGCTTTGCCACTGGGCGCTATAGCCTGTTGGGCTGACTTCCCGCTTTGCAGGTAAAAAGTCGCCAAGGAAACCCGGGTGCGGCCAGTTGCCGGCAAGCTGTAAGGTACTGTTGCGCCCAAGCGGAACCACCGAGAAACTGCCGCTGCCATTCAGATTGAGAGTGAATTCAATATCCAGCGCTTTTTGTTCAGGGAGTAACAGCGGCATCGGCATATGAATGCCCTCCCCGCTATCGTCGAGACCCGGCCCAGGCTCAACGGGTAGCCTCTCGCCATTGAGCTCTGGTGACTTAATCTCGCCAATACCGCGCGCATCGCTGACGCTGACGACCAGAAACGGTCTGCCCAGCGTAATCGTCTGCTTCCTGAGCGCCTTGATGCGCGAAGGTTCAAAATGCGCTTTGACGCTGAGATTATTGTGCCAGATCTGCCCCTCATAGATACCGATTCTCCGGGATTCAACATCCTGATTACCGGTGACCGCCAGCGTCTCCGGCAGCCAGTAGTGTACCCATTGGGTTTGATATTCTACCGTTTTAGTTCCCTCAACCCGCGTTAGCGTCTCGGTTACCGGAATGGCAATCAGCGGTCCGGCCAGTTTCTGCGATCCGCTGGTGCTGCTCTCCAGCGCGTCAACCACGTCGCTACGATAGTCCGCGCGTTCAACGATCAGCTGCCGGACCAGCATCAGCGGGATCGACAACAGTAAAATGCACCCCAGCAGGGTGCTCATTTTCCAGAATAGTGGTGATTTCAACATAGCCCTCTCCTTAGTGATGCGCTCACCTTAAAGGGGCCGTGTGGGGAGAGTTTGAAGCTATGTGAAGTGAGCGTGAAGTGTCAGCAAAGCGCACGCGCCGCCTTCAGGGCGATTAACCAGCTGGATATCCCCCTGATGCAGGCGCGCGACTTCACGAACAAACGCCAGCCCCAGGCCACTGCTTTTTTGCCCATTTTCACGAGGCAGGGAATAGAAACGTTCAAAAATACGCCCCAGGGCGTAGTCGGGAATGCCGCATCCCGTATCGCATACGGTTAACAGCACGCCGCCATCACGCTCTTCCGCCCCAATCAGGATTTCCCCTGCGGAAGGCGTAAAATCGATAGCATTATCAAGGAGATTACCCAACGCCTGCGCCAGAAGCTCCCGATCGCCTTCAACCATCACAGGCGTATCCTGCCAGCGCAGCGTCACTTTTTTCGCCGCCAGCGCGATCTCGCGCTCCTCGGCCAGGCGATGAAATAGCTCAGCGACGGGGACGGGACGTCGGGCGATCTCCAGCCGATTCTCCAGCCGGGCCTGCTGGAGCAAATTTTCCACCAGCGACTGCATTCGCGCGTTCTGCGCCAGAATATTACGCGTAAAACGGGCGGCGACCTCAGGCGGAGGAGCCTCACGGAGAATTTCTGCCGCGCCGCGAATCGCCGCCAGCGGGCTCTTCAGCTCATGGGTCAGCGCATAAATATAGTTTTCAATGGCGTTTTTACCTTCAAGCTTAAGGCGCATACTCTCCAGCGCCTGCGCCAGCTTACGCAGCTCGCTGCCGCCCAGATTCGGCAGCGGAACCGGACGATCGGCGGTCACGGAGTCCGCGTAGCGAACCAGCTTGCCGATGGAAAAGTTAATCCACCATACCATCGCAGCGCCTATCAGGAGCGCGATCCCCAGCAGCGCCCCGCCGGCCCACAGAATACGCCGCTCGCTGCGTTTAATGACCGGCGCCATGGCCAGATTGGGTTTCCCGACGCTTAGCACGCCAATGATTCGGCCGCTGTCAGTCACCGGCGCGGCAATATACATCACCGAGCTGTTATCATCGTTCGGATCGCTGCGCGTGCTGCGCGCGCCGTATTGCCCGCGTAAAGTGAGCCAGACATCGTTCCAGCGCGAGTAGTCTTGCCCCAGCGCACTGCCCGCAGAATCAAACACCACCTTGCCCTGCGCATCGGTCATATAGACATGATATTCATTGCGAACTTTATTAATGCCGGCAATGTTGGCGTTGATCGGCTGGCGATGCAGCGTTTGAAAAGCCTGGGCCAGGCGCCCGTGCTGGGGATCGGCGGAGAGTAAATCCTCGCGGGCCAGCTCGGCAAGCAGGGTAGCCGTATCAATCAGCGTCCCTTCGGTTGCCCGCCGGACCCCGGGTTTAATCTCCTGAACGAAGATGGAAAGCACAAACCAGGCCGCGATCGCCACAATCAAAAAGTAGCCCATCAGCAGCCGCATACCGATGCGCATCAGAAGCCTCCAAGGCTGTATCCCATGCCGCGGTGCGTATTGATGGGGGAGATGTCAGGGTTCACTTCTCGCAGCTTAGCGCGCAGCGTTTTGATATGAGTATCCACGGTACGATCGAAGCTCTCGTTCGCATCGCCCCATACCTGCTCCATCAGCAGCTGGCGGGAAAAAATGCGCCCCGGAGAGTGCAGTAGCGTTTTTAATAATAAAAACTCATAGCGGGTCAGATTCAGGCTCTGACCGCACCAGGTGACCCGAGCCGCGGCGTCGTTCAATGTGAACTCCCCCACGCGCAAGAGCGGTGGAGGAGCGGCGAACTTCTGCAGCCGCCGCAGAACGGTGCGAACTCTGGCGCAAACTTCACGAGGGGAAAATGGCTTGGCAATATAGTCATCAGCGCCGATTTCCAGGCCAAGCAGCTTATCCACCTCTTCGCTGCGGGCCGTCAGGAACAGCACCGGCAGCGCCGGGTAGCGAGCAAGCAGCCGCCGACAGAGCTCAAACCCGCTGATATCCGGCAGCCCGACGTCGAGAATCGCCAGGTCGGGTTGGTGGTGATGTGCCGCATCGAGCGCCGGCAGCCCGCGCTCGAACGCCGTAACGATAAATCCTTCCTGCTGCAGCTGGTAGACGAGCGTATCGGCGATGCTCATCTCATCTTCCACCAACCAGATCCGCGGTTGTTGCATCGGCGTTCCCTGTTATTTATTCCATGGCATAATCGGCACCGCGCTAATCGCGTTCTTCGGCGAGCCATCGACGATTTTATCCGAATAGGTCAGATAGACCAGCGCATTGCGTTTGGCATCGTAAAAGCGCACCACCTGCAGCTTTTTAAATACCAGCGAGGTGCGTTTCTGGAACACGACATCGCCCTGCGTTTTACCGTTTTTGATTTTATCCGTCAGCTCAATCGGCCCCACCTGCTGACAGGAGATCGCAGCATCAGAGGTATCTTCCGCCAGCCCTAACCCGCCTTTAATTCCCCCGGTTTTCGCCCGGCTGATGTAGCACGTCACGTTTTGTACATCCGGGTCGTCAAAGGCCTCTACGACAATTTTATGATCCGGCCCAAGGAACTTAAACACGGTATCCACAGAGCCAATTTGCTCCGCCTGCGCCATCTGAGACCCCGCCAGTAAAAGCATACCTGCCACTAACTTCTTGTATTTCATATTGTTACCATTCTTAAAAATTTAGCTGAGTGATTATCACACATTAAGAAGAAAAGTTTTATAGATCACAGCTTTACAAAATTACCACCGATACTTCTGGAAGAATCGCATTTAAAAGCAAAAAAAACACTGAATGCTAAAACATCAAAAAATGCTATTATCCGCTACCTTTAGTATCAGGCACCTGAGTTTAAGGATGGGGATATTTTATGGATCAAGCAGGGATTATTCGCGATCTCCTTAGCTGGCTGGAAGGTCACCTGGATCAGCCACTCTCACTGGACAATGTGGCAGCGAAGGCGGGCTATTCCAAGTGGCATCTGCAAAGAATGTTCAAGGACGTGACCGGCCATGCCATTGGTGCCTATATTCGCGCCCGTCGCTTATCTAAGTCAGCGGTTGCCCTACGCCTGACCGCGCGTCCGATTCTCGATATTGCGCTGCAGTATCGCTTTGACTCGCAGCAGACTTTTACTCGCGCATTTAAAAAACAGTTCTCGTTGACGCCAGCCCTTTACCGACGCTCCCCCGACTGGAGCTCTTACGGTATGCGTCCTCCGCTGCGTCTGGGCGAGTTCACCATGCCGCAGTACGAATTCGTCACGCTGAACACCACTCAGCTGGTCGGCGTGACCCAGAGCTATACCTGCAAGCTGGAAGAGATCTCCGATTTCCGTAATCAGATGCGCGTGCAGTTCTGGCGTGAATTCCTCGCCAATACGCCATCGATTCCTCCGACGCTGTACGGCCTGCATGAGCCGCGTCCGAGCCTCGATAAAGACGATGAGCAGGAGGTGTTTTACACCACCGCGCTGACGCCGGAGCTGGCTAACGGCCATCTGCACAACGCCCACCCGGTGACGCTGGAAGGCGGCGAATACGTGATGTTTACCTACGAAGGATTGGGCACCGGGCTACAGGAATTTATTCTGACGGTTTACGGCACCTGCATGCCGATGCTCAATCTCACTCGTCGTAAGGGCCTGGATATCGAACGTTTCTTCCCGGAAGATGAAAACCGGAATCAGGAACCGCCTATTCAGCTGCGCTGCGAATACCTGATTCCGATTCGTCGTTAACGCTGTAGCTCATCCATCGCGGGGGCATCAAGATGCGAGACATCCCCCGCGGTTTCCACGACCCATCCCGACGCCAGCCAGGGGCTTTGCTGATAGTCAACGCGAGAGATAGAGCAGTTGCGCAGACGCAGGCGACGCTCGGCATAGGCGGGCAAGCCAAGAATCGTACTCACCAGACACCCCAGCGCCATGCCGTGGCTCACCAGCAGCGGCCGGCTGCCTGCGGGCAGCTCCAGACAAGAGGTCAGCGCCGCGTGCATACGGTCGCTCAGCTCCTGCATTGACTCTCCCTGCGGGATGCGCCCGTCGGGCGTACCGTTAACCAGCTGTCGACGCCAGCCCTCTTCTTCTTCGCTCAGCGAGTCGATATGGCGCTTTTCCAGCACGCCCATATCCAGCTCACGCAAGCGTGAATCGGTCATGACGCTGCATCCGCAGGCTTCAGCGATGATTTCTGCGGTACGCCGCGTCCGGCCTAAATCGCTGGCGATAATATGCGTAATCCCCAGCGTTCTGGCGCGCTCGCCTACCTGCCAGGCCTGACGCTCACCGTGGGCGGTAAGCGGACTGTCGGACTGGCCCTGAATACGTCGCTCGGCGTTCCACTGCGTTTCACCGTGGCGAACAAGGTATACCTGTAACATGCTTTATTATCCGTTATGAGCTCTTAACCATTAAGCTACAAGCATAGCCGCCTGCAACAAGAATGATTTGGAGTATACTGCGATGATGTTTAGTATTTCTGAGTTGTTTTGATTATGCACCATGTTGTCTCAGCTACCACTAATCCCGCCAAAATTCAGGCAATTCTGCAGGCTTTTAACGAGATCTTCGGCGAAGGATCCTGCCACATTGAGTCCGTCTCCGTCGAGAGCGGCGTGCCGGAACAGCCTTTCGGCAGCGACGAAACGCGCGCTGGCGCACGAAACCGCGTGGCTAACGCGCGTCGCGCGCAGCCCAATGCTGACTTCTGGGTCGCTATTGAAGCCGGCATCGATGAGGGCAGCACCTTTAGCTGGGTGACGATCGAGGACGGCAGCCTGCGCGGCGAAGCGCGCTCGGCGACCCTGCCGCTGCCGCAGGTCATTCTTGAAAAAGTCCAGGCAGGAGAAGCGCTGGGGCCGGTGATGTCTCAGTATACCGGCATCGATGAAATTGGCCGTAAAGAGGGCGCTATCGGCGTATTTACGGCCGGAAAACTGACGCGCAGCAGCGTTTATCATCAGGCCGTCGTGCTGGCGCTAAGCCCGTTTCATAACGCTATTTATCGTTAACGTTAATCAACGCCTGCTCCAGCCACAGACGCAGCTCCGGCGGGGCTGACTTCAGGCTGTTCGAACCGCGGGTAATGGTGGCGATCCCGGCGCCGAGCTCGTTTTTCAGCTCGCGCTGGCTCATCTCGCCGCGCAGCAGCTCTTCAATAATACGCACCCGCGTGCCCAGCGCCTCGCGCTCGTCGGGCGTCAGCATGAGCTGTAAAAGCGGCAGATGGAGATCGTCGGCGTACGCCTGCTGCAGGAGGGCGACAAAACGCAGCCACTCCTGATGACGCTGTTCGGCCACCGCCGCTGAATAGGGGGATTGTTGGGTCATGTTACGCCACCTGTCGAATGTACTCACTAACGAGTACAAAGCATAACATACTTCTGTCCGGACTCTACGGATTTCGGGCAACATCGCGAAATACGATGTTGCCCGACGACGGCGATATTAATAGCGCAGCTTCCACTCCGCATCGCTCAGCAGCGTCTCTTTCTGGCCCATAAAATAGCGATAGTAGGCGTCATAGGACAAAACGTTTTTCACGTAGCCGCGCGTTTCAGAGAAAGGAATGCTCTCAATAAACGCCACCGCGTCAATGCGGCCGCCGCTGTTGCCCCGCCACGTGCGCACCCGCCCGGGACCGGCGTTATAGGCCGCGGAGGCGAAGATACGGTTATTGCCAAACTGCTGATAAACATATTGCAGATAGCTGGTACCAATGTTGATGTTCATTTCCGGATCGAGCAGCTGCGATGGACCGCTATAGCCGGGAATACTGAACATGCTCACCGTATGCGTTGCCGTCCCCGGCATAATCTGCATCAGACCGCGGGCGCCAACCGGTGAACCGGCTTTCGGGTTCCAGGCGCTCTCCTGACGCGCAATGGCCATCGCGTAGCTTTGCGGAATATCTTTACCGCTGATATAGCGGGTAAAGAGGTCGTTATAGGCCAGCGGGAAACGCTCTTCCAGCTGATCCCACAATTTACCGGCGATGGTGGCCTGGACGCTGAGATCCCACCAGTTCTGATTAAACGCGTAACGAGCCAGCTGCGCCTGCTGGTCTTTGGTCTTGCTGGTGACCAGATTGGCCCACTCGCTGCGGGCGGTGTTATCCATATTCCAGTACATCAGTTCGCGCACCCGCGCCATTTCCGGCCCCGAGGTCAGCGCCGGATCGAGGTTCGCTGGCGCTTTATCGATGCGGAACCTGTACTCCTCGCCAAGGCGCTGCGCGGCGACCATCGGATAGAAGCCGCGCTGCTGCATCAGCGAGCGGAGAATATCTTTCGCTTCGTCATCGCGCCCGCGCTCCAGCAGCAGATCGGCCTGCCAGTAGCGCCATTCGTCCTTCTCTTTCGCTTCCATCGGCAAGCGCGCCAGCCAGGTGTTCAGGCCCCGGCGGTCCCCAAGACCCAGCGCCATACGTACCCGGCGCTCCACCAGCGAGGTGGATTGCGAACGCATAATGGCATCGTCGCGCCAGATGGCCTGCTCTTCGGTCACGTCGCTGCCCATCAGGCGCCAGGCGACGATGTCCCGCAGCTCCTGAATCTGATCTTCATTGAGCTGCTGCGCCTGCGCTAATGAGGGGATCATCAGGCGCGCATTTTCCACATCCTGCCGCGCAACGCTGGCAAACGCGACCGCCGCCATCTGGCGGGTAAAATCCGTCGCGCCGGTTGTCCGGGCGAACGTCATCACGCTATTAGGATCGTTAGCCAGCGCGATGACCGCCGTCGAAATCGTTTGATAATCGGCAGGCATCTGCTGGGCCAGGACCCGCACCAGGCTTGTATTACCCGCTTTCATCGCCAGGCGAATGCGTTCAAGGTAGGCCAGCGGATCCTGCTGGCCGGAGGCGCGCCAGGCGCCAAACAGCTGATCACAGGCGTTTGGCTGACTTTTGCCGCTCAGCCACAGCGCTTTGGCGCCGTCCCAGGCCTCCTGAGCCTGGCCGACGTTCCACTTCGCATAGTAGTAATTGCACTGCGCCTCGGTGCCGGTCGGCTTATCCGGACTGAAGGCCAGCAGGCCGCGCCAGTCGCTACGGCGCGCCAGTTCATTGACGAACCGTGATTTCAGCGAGCGCGCGGGAGGCAGCGTCGGGTTGGCGGCGATAAAGTTGGTCACCACCAGCGCCGGCTGGTTCATCAGATCGTCGGTAATCTGCCGGTACTGGAGATAAGGATAGAGCGGATAGGTCGTCAGGGTGGGCATCAGCTGATTGACGACGTCCATTTGTCGACTGTCCCACGCCTGTTTAATTTGAGCATAGCGGCTGCGCTGTTCATCCAGTGAATCCGCATGCGCCAGTTGGCTTAACGTCAGCAGACTTACGCCGGCGGCCAGAAGACGCCACGTCACAGTTTTGGCTTTTTCCACAAGCTCTTCCTCTATTCAGATACACCACAGCAGCATCATGCCGCGGGCAAAAATTTCAGGTATTACGTAGATATGCTAATCAGACAACGCGAATCGCGCCACGTCCCGGACATTTTTTTACGCTTTTGTGAATCCCATCGCCTCGCTGGGATTAAAGCGCGAAAAAGGCTACACTTCGCCTTTGAAAACTATTCACTACCCTACTCAAAATCATTCTGGCTGCATCAAGCGAGCCTGAGGGATGAAGAGTATATAAAAGAGGCGAAGTCCAACGTGGCTCAATTCGTTTATACCATGCATCGTGTCGGCAAAGTGGTTCCGCCGAAACGTCATATTCTGAAAAATATCTCCCTGAGCTTTTTCCCTGGCGCAAAAATCGGCGTTCTCGGTCTGAACGGCGCCGGTAAGTCTACCCTGCTGCGCATCATGGCCGGCATCGATACCGATATCGAAGGCGAGGCCCGTCCGCAGCCGGGCCTGAAAATCGGCTATCTGCCGCAGGAGCCGCAGCTCAATCCGGAGCAGACCGTACGTGAGTCGGTTGAAGAAGCGGTGGCCGAAGTGGTCAACGCCCTGAAAGGTCTGGATGAGGTGTACGCCAAATACGCGGAGCCGGATGCCGACTTCGACAAGCTCGCCGCTCAGCAGGGCAAGTTCGAAGAGATTATCCAGGCGCACGATGGCCATAACCTGAACGTCCAGCTTGAGCGCGCGGCGGATGCCCTGCGTCTGCCGGACTGGGACGCGAAAATCGCCAACCTGTCCGGCGGTGAGCGCCGCCGCGTCGCGCTGTGCCGCCTGCTGCTGGAAAAACCAGACATGCTGCTGCTCGATGAACCGACTAACCACCTGGATGCAGAGTCCGTCGCGTGGCTGGAACGCTTCCTGCACGATTTCGAAGGCACCGTCGTGGCGATTACCCACGACCGCTACTTCCTCGATAACGTCGCCGGCTGGATCCTTGAGCTTGACCGCGGCGAAGGTATTCCGTGGGAAGGCAACTACTCCTCCTGGCTGGAGCAGAAAGATCAGCGTCTGGCGCAGGAAGCTTCTCAGGAAGCGGCGCGCCGTAAGTCAATCGAGAAAGAGCTGGAGTGGGTCCGTCAGGGCGCGAAAGGCCGTCAGTCTAAGGGCAAAGCCCGTCTGGCGCGCTTTGAAGAGCTTAACAACGTCGAGTACCAGAAGCGTAACGAGACTAACGAACTGTTTATTCCGCCAGGCGCACGTCTGGGCGATAAAGTGGTTGAAGTCAGCAACCTGCGTAAGTCCTACGGCGACCGTCTGCTGATTGACGACCTGAGCTTCTCGGTACCGAAAGGCGCTATCGTCGGCATCATCGGCCCGAACGGCGCGGGTAAATCCACCCTGTTCCGCATGATGTCCGGTCAGGAACAGCCTGATGCCGGTTCAATCACCCTGGGTGAAACCGTCAAGCTGGCCTCCGTCGATCAGTTCCGCGACGCGATGGACAACAGCAAAACCGTATGGGAAGAAGTTTCCGGCGGGCTGGATATCATGAAGATTGGCAACACCGAGATGCCGAGCCGCGCCTACGTGGGCCGCTTTAACTTCAAAGGCGTTGACCAGGGCAAGCGCGTTGGCGAGCTGTCCGGCGGTGAGCGCGGTCGTCTGCACCTGGCGAAGCTGCTGCAGGTGGGCGGTAACGTCCTGCTGCTCGATGAGCCCACCAACGACCTGGATATCGAAACCCTGCGCGCGCTGGAAAACGCCCTGCTGGAGTTCCCGGGCTGCGCGATGGTTATCTCGCACGACCGCTGGTTCCTCGACCGCATCGCGACCCACATTCTGGACTACCAGGATGAAGGTAAGGTGGAGTTCTTCGAAGGTAACTTTACCGAATACGAAGAGTACAAGAAACGCACCCTCGGCGCCGATGCGCTGGAGCCGAAGCGTATTAAGTACAAACGTATCGCGAAATAAAAGCAAAAGGGCAACGCAGGTTGCCCTTTTTCGTGTTTGCCCCCTCTCCCGCCGGGAGAGGGTTGTAGCCAGGCGCAGGCATTCATGCGGCATCAGGCCGCAGAAGGCCTATCCCTGCTCGCCCATCATCTCTTTCACCAGTTCCACGCAGCGCAGGAAGCGGGCATCGTAGTCGGCCTCTTTTACATGCACAAAATCTATCTCGTTTTCCTTGAGCAACGACACCAGCAGCGTCTGAAACTCTTTGCGGTCCACCGAGCTGCCAAGGCTACGCAAACCATCCGCCACCCACGGCGTGTTGTTTTCCAGCAGGATGACCAGGTCAAAACGATACTCGTCGATCAGCGCCTGCACAAAGGGGTGTTCCCGCCCTTCGTACTTGAGACAGAACGCCTGGGTGCTGACAAAGTCCGTGTCGATGAACGCCACCTTGTTGGCATACTTCACCGCGAAATCAATATACTGCGCGTGGCCGAGGGCAATCTTGTCGTAGTCGGAATATTGCAGCGCCATCTCATCGCCGCCGAGGTGCGAAAAGACGTAGTCGCGGCCATACTCCCAGGCGCTGGTGGTATTAAAGATATTGGATAGCTTATTCACCAGCGTCGACTTACCGCTCGATTCACCGCCCAGGATCGCCACGGTGCGCACGAAAAACGGCTTCACTTCGGTAGGAATATATTCCCAATAGCGGAACGGGTTTTCACGAATCTGCCCGCCGCTGATGTTCATAAAGGTGCGTTTAGGATCGATGAGTACGGTTTCAATTCCCAGATGATCCAGATACTGCGGCGCGTCGCCCTCTTCCGAGGTGTAGATCCAGTTAGGCTCAATGCCCTTCTCGTTCATAAAGGCGCGGATCCCGCGGCTCCAGACGTCCCAGCCGTGCGGATAAGGTTCCATCCCCTCTTCATTGAAGGCGTGGATGCGGATATTTTTCTGGTACTTGAAGGTCTGCAGCAGCCAGCGCAGGCGATCGGGCACGGTCGGCTGCTGCGACATCGCGCTCTTTTCAAACAGCTCGCGGTCGCGGGGATCGTCGTAGCCCATAATGATGTGCAGCTCATCGACCTGGCTACAGGCGCGCTGAATCAAATAGATGTGTCCGGTATGCAGCGGGTAAAACTTACCAAATACCACGCCAACGCTTTTTTGCCGACGCGGAAACTCCAGCCCGAGAAACCGGTGCAGCGCTTCCAGCTTCTGCGCGCTGGGGCTTTTAATTTTCGCGTTCAGCAGCTGGCTCAGATAGCCTTTTGTCATCCCGCTGGCGTCAGCTACCTGCTGTAGCGTACACCCCTTCTGCTTTATGGCGCTTTTTAAATAGTCAAATGACGACATCGCGAGTCTCCTTTTAACTTATTATAAGTCGTCAAAGACGCTAAGTGCGTCCGCAAGCTTTTTCACGCCAAAGATTTGCATCCCTTCCGGCACTTTTTTCGGCACATTGGCTGCCGGAACAATCGCCCGACGAAAACCATGCTTAGCCGCTTCTGAAATACGCTCCTGGCCGCTCGGCACCGGGCGAATCTCGCCTGCCAGACCCACCTCGCCGAAAACCACCAGGTCCTGGGGCAGCGGACGGTCGCGCAGGCTGGAAACCATCGCCAGCAGCAGCGCCAGATCGGCGCTGGTTTCGGTGACCTTCACGCCACCAACCACGTTGACGAAGACGTCCTGGTCGGCCATCTGCAGACCGCCGTGACGATGCAGAACCGCCAGCAGGATCGCCAGACGGTTCTGCTCCAGCCCCACCGCCACGCGGCGCGGGTTGGACATCATCGAGTGATCGACCAGCGCCTGGATCTCCACCAGCAGCGGTCGCGTGCCTTCCCAGACCACCATCACCGAACTGCCGGAAGTCACTTCGTCACCGCGGCTCAGAAAGATAGCCGAGGGGTTGCTCACTTCACGTAGCCCCTGCTCGGTCATGGCGAATACGCCCAGCTCGTTGACCGCGCCGAAGCGGTTTTTATGGCTGCGCAGGGTGCGGAAACGAGAATCGGCGTCGCCGTCGAGCAGCACGGAGCAGTCGATACAGTGCTCCAGCACTTTCGGCCCGGCCAGCGAGCCGTCTTTGGTCACGTGGCCGACCATGACGATAGCCACGCCGCGCGTCTTGGCAAAGCGCGTTAAATAGGCCGCCGTTTCGCGCACCTGGGCCACGCTGCCCGGCGACGACTGTACGTCGGCCATATGCATCACCTGGATGGAGTCGATAACCATCAGCTGCGGCTTTTCTTCATCGGCAATCTGGCAAATCTGCTCAATGCTGGTTTCTGACAGCATATTGAGGTTAGCCGTCGGCAGGCCTAAACGGTGAGCGCGCATCGCCACCTGCTGAAGCGACTCTTCCCCGGTGACGTAGAGCGTTTTCATACCTTCGGCGAGCTTACACAGGGTTTGCAGCAGCAGCGTTGACTTACCCGCGCCGGGGTTGCCGCCGATCAGAATCGCGCTCCCCGGCACCACGCCGCCGCCGAGCACGCGGTCAAACTCTTTAAAGCCGGTCGAAAAGCGCGGCAGCGCTTCGAGGCTGATATCGGAGAGCTTCTGCACTTTCGATACGCCGGCATTACCGGCATATCCTGACAGACGTTCGTTTCTTGCCACCTGGGGCGAAGCGGCAATGCGCATCTCGGTTATGGTATTCCAGGCATGACAGGCGCTGCACTGCCCCTGCCAGCGCGGATAATCCGCACCGCATTCATTACAGACAAATGCGCGTTTTGGAGCTTTCGCCACGTTAACCTCTTACTTTTGATTCATGCTGCCGGAGAGAATACAGAATACCCCCATCAGGTCAGCGTGGCGGATTGTCACTTCCGCCAGTTCATTAACTTTGGGCTTAGCATGATAGGCGATGCCGAGCCCTGCCGCTTTAATCATCGGCAGATCGTTTGCGCCATCGCCAATGGCGACGGTTTGCGCCGGCGGGATCTCATACTTTTCCGCCAGTTTACGCAGCGTATTGGCTTTGTATTTCGCATCGACGATATCGCCGATAACGTTGCCGGTCAGCTTACCGTCCATGATCTCCAGTTCGTTGGCGACCACCGCGTCGAGATGCAGCTTGTCGCGCAGATACTCGGCAAAGAAGGTGAAGCCACCGGAGGCGATCGCCACTTTCCAGCCGAGCGTTTCCAGCTTCAGCACCAGCTGGGTCAGGCCCGGCATCAGCGGCAGCGTTTCCCGCACCTGCAGCAGAATATTGGCATCGGCATCTTTCAGCGTCGCCACCCGCTGGCGCAGGCTGGCGGTAAAATCAAGTTCGCCGCGCATCGCGCGCTCGGTCACTTCAGAGACCAGCTCGCCGGTACCGGCCAGTTTGGCGATTTCATCAATGCACTCAATCTGAATCGCCGTCGAGTCCATATCCATGACCAGCAGCCCCGGCGTACGTAAATGCGGGATTTTACCCAGCGGCGCAACATCAAAACCGGCCTCATGGGCCAGACGGGTCGCTCGTAGCGTCAAAGAACCAGCCAGCCGAATCACCTGATAGTCGTCGACCGCCCAGGAGGCAACAATCACCAGGGCCGCCCCCAGTTCGCGCTGCCACTCGGTCAGGCGACGCTTGTTAAGACCGCGACCATACAGCAGCCAGCCGCTGCGTCCGGCGTGATAATCCAACGGCATGACCTCATCACCGCTCAGGGAAAGCGGCAATCCAGGCCACTGGGAAACATCTTCAGGCAGGTCGCACCAGGTCAAACTGTTTGGCATCACGGCTCCACATAACTTCATTCAGGCGAGGAAAATAACGCATGAGGCTACCTTGTAACCAGCGCTTCTGGCAACATTAAGCTGCAAATTTTCAAAGGTGGAATATGGTACGCGCAAAACTTAAATTCCGGCTGCATCGCGCGGTGATTGTTCTGATCTGTCTCGCGCTCCTCGTCGCCCTGATGCAGGGGGCCTCATGGTTCAGCCAGAACAGCCAGAAGCAGCGCAATCCGCAGCTGGAAGAACTGGCCCGCACGCTCGCCCAGCAGGTCACGCTCAACCTGGCGCCGCTGATGCGTAGCGAAACGCCCGACGAAAAGCGGATTAGCCAGCTGCTGGATCAGCTTACCCATAAAAGCCGGATCCTCGACGCCGGCGTATATGACGAACAGGGCGACCTGGTGGCGCGTTCCGGCGAAAGCGTCGAGGTACGCGATCGGCTGGCGCTGGACGGTAAAAAAGCCGGCGGCTACTTCAACCAGCAAATCGTCGAACCTGTTCAGGGTAAAAACGGCCCGCTCGGCTACCTGCGCCTGACGCTGGATACCCATACCCTGGCCACCGAAGCGCAGCAGGTCGATAATACCACCAATATCCTGCGTCTGATGCTGCTGCTATCTCTGGCCATCGGCGTCGTCCTGACGCGCACCCTGCTGCAGGGTAAACGTACCCGCTGGCAGCAATCGCCTTTCCTGCTCACCGCCAATAAGCCGGTGCAGGATGAAGATAAAGATGAATCAGAATAAGGAAATCGCCATGTCCACGCTGCGCCTGCTGCTCTCCGACTCTTACGACCCCTGGTTCAATCTGGCGGTTGAGGAGTCTATTTTTCGCCAGATGCCCGCGACTCAACGGGTGCTGTTTCTGTGGCGCAATGCCGATACGGTGGTCATTGGCCGCGCGCAGAACCCGTGGAAAGAGTGCAACACCCGACGTATGGAAGAAGATAACGTGCGCCTGGCCCGTCGCAGCAGCGGCGGCGGCGCGGTATTCCACGATCTGGGCAATACCTGCTTTACCTTTATGGCCGGCAAACCGGAGTACGATAAAACCGTTTCCACAAATATCGTGCTGACGGCGCTGAATGCGCTGGGCGTAGCGGCGGAAGCCTCGGGCCGCAACGATCTGGTGGTCAAAACCGCCGAAGGCGACCGCAAGGTCTCCGGTTCCGCCTATCGCGAAACGATGGATCGCGGCTTTCACCACGGTACGCTGCTGCTGAACGCCGATTTAAGCCGCCTGGCCAACTACCTCAATCCCGATAAGAAGAAGCTGCAGGCCAAAGGCATTACCTCCGTGCGCGGACGGGTAGCCAATCTGGTCGAGCTGCTGCCGGGCATTACCCATCAGCAGGTTTGCGAAGCGATTCAGGAGGCGTTCTTCGCCCATTACGGCGAGCGCGTGGAGGCCGAAGTGATCTCTCCGGAGAAAATGCCGGACCTGCCGAATTTTGCCGCGACCTTTGCCCGCCAGAGCAGCTGGGAGTGGAACTTTGGCCAGGCTCCGGCCTTCAGCCATCTGCTGGATGAACGTTTTACCTGGGGCGGCGTAGAGCTCCATTTCGACGTCGAAAAAGGCCATATCACGCGCACGCAGATTTTTACCGACAGCCTCAACCCGGCGCCGCTGGAAGCGCTGGCCGCCAGGCTGCAGGGATGCCTCTACCGCGCGGATATGCTGCAGCAGGAGTGCGATGCATTACTCGTGGATTTCCCGGAGCAGGAGAAAGCGCTGCGGGAGCTCTCGGCATGGATTGCCGGCGCGGTACGCTAACGTGCGGTCACCCCGGCCCTCTCCCATAGGGAGAGGGCGGAAGAGATGATTACTCTTTATCACCCAGCAGAACGGATTCCAGCGCGATTTTAATCATGTCGTTGAAGGTCGTCTGACGTTCAGCGGAGCTGGTCTGCTCGTGGGTACGGATGTGGTCGGAGACCGTGCAGATGGTCAGCGCTTTCGCACCAAATTCCGCCGCGACGCCGTAGATGCCGGCCGCTTCCATTTCCACGCCCAGAATGCCGTATTTTTCCATCACGTCGAACATTTCGCCGCCGTCCGGCGCATAGAACAGGTCAGCGGAGAAAATGTTGCCCACGCGAGCGTCAACGCCCAGCGCTTTTGCCGCGTCAACCGCGTTACGCACCATGCCAAAGTCGGCAATCGCCGCAAAGTCGTGGTCCTTAAAACGCATACGGTTAACTTTAGAGTCGGTGCAGGCACCCATGCCGATAACCACGTCGCGCAGCTTAACGTCCATACGCACCGCGCCGCAGGAGCCGACGCGAATGATTTTTTTGACGCCGAAGTCGGTGATCAGCTCTTTTGCGTAAATGGAGCAGGACGGGATCCCCATGCCGTGACCCATCACGGAAATTTTGCGGCCTTTGTAGGTACCGGTGAAGCCCAGCATACCGCGCACGTTATTCACTTCGCGGACATCTTCAAGGAACGTTTCTGCAATGTGCTTCGCGCGCAGCGGGTCGCCAGGCATCAGCACAACGTCAGCGAAATCGCCCATTTCTGCGTTAATGTGTGGAGTAGCCATCGTTAAATCCTTCTGAATGTTTTACCTGATGGCGGCTATGCCTAATCAGGTCGACAAAAAAGGCCCGGCGAGCGAGGCTCACCGGGCAAATAATCACAGCATGTTTTTGCCGTATTCCATCGGAGACGTACCGAAGTACGTTGCCAGGGTCTGGCCAATATCGGCGAAGGTTTCGCGGTGACCCAGCGAACCCGGCTTCACTTTCGGGCCATAGATCAGCACCGGAATGTGCTCGCGGGTATGGTCGGTACCGGTCCAGGTCGGGTCGCAGCCGTGGTCGGCGGTCAGGATCAGAATGTCATCTTCCCCGACCAGTTCCATCAGCTCCGGCAGACGGCGATCGAACAGCTCCAGCCCTGCGGCATAGCCTGCAACGTCGCGGCGGTGGCCCCAGGAAGAGTCGAAGTCCACGAAGTTGGTGAAGACGATGGTCTCGTCTCCCGCTTCTTTCATCTCTTTGATAGTGGCGTCAAACAGCGCATCCAGGCCGGTCGCCTTCACCTTTTTGGTAATACCGCAGTTGGCGTAGATATCGGCGATTTTACCCACCGATACAACCTGGCCCTTTTTCTCGTCGACCAGCTTCTGCAGCACCGTCGGCGCCGGCGGCTCAACGGCCAAATCGTGGCGATTACCGGTGCGCTGGAAATGACCGGCTTTGTCGCCGATAAACGGACGCGCGATAACGCGACCGATGTTGTAGCCGCCTTCGGTCAGCTCTTCACGCGCGATTTCACACAGCTCGTACAGCTTATCGAGACCAAAGGTCTCTTCATGACAGGCAATCTGGAATACCGAGTCAGCGGAGGTATAGAAAATCGGCTTGCCGGTTTTCATATGCTCTTCGCCCAGCTGGTCGAGGATAACGGTACCGGAAGAGTGGCAGTTGCCGAGGTAGCCCGGCAGGTTTGCGCGCTTAACCAGTTTATCCAGAAGTTCCTGCGGGAAGCTGTTTTCATGCTCGGGGAAGTAGCCCCAGTCAAACAGAACCGGCACGCCGGCGATTTCCCAGTGGCCTGACGGGGTGTCTTTACCGGAAGAGAGCTCATGCGCCCATGCGTAGGCGCCGATAACGTCCGCGCTGCCGTCCATACCGGCGGCAATTTTACCGGTAGAACCCTCATGGGCTTTAACCAGCCCCAGACGGGTCAGATTCGGTAGATTGAGCGGGCCTTTGCGGCCGTTGTCAGCCTCGCCTTTGGCACAGGCTTCTGCAATATGGCCCATGGTGTCTGAACCGACGTCGCCAAAGCGATCGGCGTCTTCAGTCGCACCGATGCCGAATGAGTCCAGCACCATAATAAATGCACGTTTCATATTATTCTCCGTACCTTTTGCGCTGCAAAAAAGCGATCAGATCAGTATATAACTATTCGGTGATACGACGATAGACCGTCGGCGTCATTTCAGGCGCTTTATCGTCAAGTTTAATGGCCGCTTTCACGGCTTTGGCCGCTTCCTGCCAGCTGTTTTCATCTTTAGCATGGATAACCGCCAGCGGCTGCTGCGCGTCGATACGCGCGCCGAGGCGGACCACGTCGGTGAAACCGACGCTGTAATCAATCAGATCCGATGCCTGACGGCGACCGCCGCCCATTGACACCACCGCCATGCCCAGCGCGCGGGTGTCCATTTCGGCGACAAACCCTTCGCCTTCGGCATAGACGGCTTTGCTCAACATCGCGGCCGGCAGATACTTATCGTAGTTTTCCACGAAGTCGTTCGGCCCTTTTTGCGCCGCCACCATCCGGCCGAAGACTTCTGCGGCTTTACCGTTATCCAGCACCGCCTGTAGCTTCGCCCGCGCGTCGGCGTCATTCTGCGCCAGCTTGCCGGAAATCAGCATCTCGACGCACAGCGCCATCGTCACCTCAAGCAGCCGCGGATTGCGGTACTCGCCGGTGAGGAACTGCACGGCTTCACGCACTTCCACCGCATTACCGGCGCTGGAAGCCAGCACCTGGTTCATATCGGTTAACAGCGCCGTCGTCCGCACGCCGGCGCCGTTGGATACCCCGACGATCGCTTCGGCCAGCGCGGCGGAAAGCTCATAAGTAGGCATAAAGGCGCCGCTGCCGACTTTGACATCCATCACCAGCGCGTCCAGGCCTTCCGCCAGCTTCTTGGCGAGAATGGAGGCGGTGATCAGCGGGATAGAGTCCACCGTTGCGGTGATATCGCGCGTGGCGTAAAAACGTTTGTCCGCCGGCGCCAGAGAGCTGGTCTGCCCGATAATCGCGACGCCGACATCTTTAATGATTTCACGGAAGCGGCTATCGTCCGGGAAAATATCGAACCCAGGAATCGCTTCCAGCTTGTCGAGCGTACCGCCGGTGTGCCCGAGACCGCGCCCCGAGATCATCGGGACATAGCCGCCGCAGGCCGCGACCATCGGCCCCAGCATCAGCGAGGTCACATCGCCTACGCCGCCGGTAGAGTGTTTATCGACGATCGGGCCATTGAGGTTAAGACTCTTCCAGTCGAGAACGGTCCCTGAATCCCGCATCGCCATGGTCAGCGAAACGCGTTCCGGCATAGACATATCGTGGAAAAAAATGGTCATCGCCAGCGCGGCGATCTGCCCTTCTGAGATGGTGTTGTCGCGGATGCCGTTGATGAAAAAACGAATCTCTTCATCGCTCAGCGCATGACCATCACGTTTTTTACGAATAATTTCTTGTGCGAGAAACAAGATAACCTCCCGAGGAAAGAGTCAAAGACCAACCACAGCCGGACAGCATCCGGCCTTGAGGTCAGGCAAATTACGTATTAGTAGCTGCTGGCGCTCTTACCATCGCCGTGACCCAGCGCTTTCAGCAGGCTTGCCAGCAGGCTGGAAGCGCCAAAGCGGTAGTGACGAGAGTCGGCCCAGTCGGCACCGAACAGTTCATCGGCAATAGCGAGGAACTTTTGCGCGTCTTCTGCGCTACGCACGCCGCCCGCCGGTTTGAAGCCGACGCTCTGCTGAACGCCCATATCGCGGATGACTTCCAGCATGATGCGCGCGCTTTCCGGGGTCGCATTGACCGGAACTTTACCGGTAGACGTTTTGATAAAATCGGCACCGGCTTTGATGGCGATTTCAGATGCTTTACGAATCAGCGCTTCTTCTTTCAGCTCACCGGTTTCGATAATCACTTTCAGCAGCACGTTTGCCGCCGCGCAGGCTTCTTTACAGGCTTTCACCAGGTCAAAACCCACCTGTTCGTTGCCGGCAATCAGCGCGCGGTAAGGGAATACGACGTCAACTTCGTCTGCGCCGTAAGCTATCGCCGCGCGGGTTTCCGCCAGCGCAATAGCAATATCATCGTTACCGTGCGGGAAATTGGTCACCGTCGCGATCCGGATATCCGGAGTACCCTGCTCGTTCAGCGTTTTACGCGCGATCGGGATAAAGCGCGGGTAGATGCATACTGCGGCAGTATTCCCTACCGGTGTTTTGGCCTGGTGGCACAGCGCGATCACTTTTTCATTGGTGTCGTCATCGTTCAGGGTGGTCAGGTCCATCAGTTTCAACGCGCGCAGGCTGCTTGCCGTTAAATCAGTCATTTCATACTCCGACGGCGTATTGCCGTATTAAAGTTTGTTCACCTTGCGAGTCTGTTACTATTGTAACATCCCCTCGCCGTTACACTTCGATATACATCACAGTTAATGAAAACTAATTACTAATTTGCATTACTGTAGAGTGATATGAATCACATAATAAATCCCTGTGCATGCCCCCCGAAGGCCAGACTCTCTTTAAGCATAACCAGGAATCTCAGCATCGAGGTAATGTTATTATTGTAACATATCCACGCGGTAAACCTCGATATCAGCGCGGACATTTTGTGCGAAAAAATGCCAGATGCATCATTAGTTATTGATAAATAGATAATTATTAAATGATAGGATTTTAACACACAGAGGAGAGTTCCCCGCGGCGGCGGTGCCGCGGGGTAGGGTCGTGATTAACGACGGCGCTATAGCGCGAGGAAGACGCCCGCTATCGTGGCGCTCATCAGATTAGACAGCGTCCCCGCCGCCACGGCCCGCATGCCCAGTTGGGCAATTTCCTGGCGGCGATTAGGCGCCATGCCGCCCAGTCCGCCAATCAGAATCGCAATGGATGACAGATTGGCAAAACCGCACAGGGCAAACGAGATGATGGCCTTGGTGTGGGTTGAAATCACCTGCAAACCGGCGGCTGCGACCTCGGCATCGGCTTTCAGGTATTCACCGAAATTCATGTAGGCCACAAACTCGTTGATAATCAGCTTCTGGCCGATAAACGAGCCGGCAACGGTGGCCTCATTCCACGGAACGCCAATCACCCACGCCAGCGGCGAGAAGACCCAGCCGAGAATCATTTGCAGCGACAGGTCCGGATGGTTAAACCAGCCGCCCACGCCGGAGAGAATACCGTTAACCAGGGCAATCAGCGCGATAAACGCCAGCAGCATCGCCCCGACGTTAAGCGCCAGCTGCATCCCGGAAGCCGCGCCGGACGCGGCGGCATCCAGCACGTTCGCCGGCGCCTGCGGATCGGCGTCATTTTTTTCCATCGCCGGGTTGTCCCGGGGCTGCTCGGTTTCGGGCACGATAATCTTCGCGAACAGCAGGCCGCCCGGCGCCGCCATAAACGAAGCGGCAATCAGGTATTCCAGCGGTACGCCCATCTGCGCGTAACCGGCCAGAACGGAGCCCGCAACCGAGGCCAGGCCCCCGCACATCACGGCGAAGAGCTCGGAACGGGTCATGGTGGCGATATATGGACGCACCACCAGCGGCGCTTCGGTCTGGCCAACGAAGATGTTCGCCGTGGCAGAGAGCGATTCCGTGCGCGAGGTTTTCAGTACCGCGCGCAGCGCCCCGCCGAGAATGCGGATAACAAACTGCATGATGCCGAGGTAATAAAGCACGGCGATCAGCGATGAGAAGAAGACGATGACCGGCAGGACGCGCAGGGCAAAAACAAACCCGCCGCCGCCGAAGACTTCAAACATCTTATCGGAAACCAGCCCGCCAAAGATAAAGCCGATCCCTTCATTGCCGTAAGCAATCACGTTGGCAACGCCGTTCGACACGGCCAGCAGCGCGGTGCGCCCGGCCGGCACGTAGAGAATTAACGCGCCGATCCCCACCTGGATAATCCAGGCGCCGAGGACGGTACGCAGGTTGATGGCTTTTCGATTACTGGAGAGGAGCACAGCGATGGCTAACAGCACCACCATGCCGATAAGTCCCATGATAATTTGCATACAGAGTCCCTGTGTATTGAGAGTTCAGCCTTAAAACCCCGCGATTATAACGGCATGAAACCATCATGCTCATTTCAGCTCACACATTTTAAGCAAAACAATGAGATAAAAAGGCAGGAATGAGACACAGGTCACTCAGCAAAGCGCTACGGAAGCGCAAAAAGCGCATTTGTATTATCAATCAGGGTATTCGCTATCTCTTCCGCGGGCTCAGAGCGTAGCTCGCATAAGGTGGAGAAGACGCGAGCCACCCGTTCTGGCCTGTTCGGCTGCCCCTGGAAACCGTTCAACGGCATATCCGGCGCATCGGTCTCCAGCAGCAGCGCCGAAAGCGGCAGCTGCGCGATCACATCGCGGGTCTTACTGGCGCGCGGATAGGTAATGGTGCCGCCAACGCCAATCTTGTAGCCCAGCTGCACAAACCGCTCCGCCTGCTGAAGGCTACCGGCAAAACCGTGCACTACGCCGGTTCGCGGTAAAGCGTGCTTTTTCAGCAGCATCGCCAGCTTGTCGTGAGTGCGTCTGGAGTGGAGGATCGCCGGCAAATCGTAGCGTTTCGCCAGCCGCATCTGCGCCTCAAATACAGAAACCTGACGTGCAAACTGCGGATCTTCCCGATAGAGATCGAGACCGATCTCCCCAACCGCGACCAGCTTAGCGTCGCGTTTCGCCAGGCAGGCTTCAAGCCGTTCAAGACTCTCTGCGCTATGCCGTTCAATCGCTATCGGATGGAGGCCTAAGGCGGCGTAGAGCTCATCATATTTCTCCGCCAGCGCTAACACGCGGGCGAAGTTATCCGCTTCTGTCGCAGGTACCACGATCTGCGTCACGCCAGCCTCCGTCGCCCGGGCAATGCTGGCGCTTTCGTCGCCGGTGAAAGGGGGAAAATCGAAATGGCAGTGGGTATCAATAAATCGTAGGGTCACGCCAGGTCCTCATTTTCAAAGCTGGCATCATTGGCCTGCACCGCCGCGATGACCGGCGCCTGAGGGATCTCATTGGCCACCGGCGCTGGCGGAATAACGACCGTTTTCGGTACCGCAATACGCGGCGCATGGCGCAGCAGCGGCGGTCTGTCGGCCAGCAGTTTACCGACGGTAGCGAGAAAGTAGCGCCCGCACTGGCGTCCGGTCTTGTAGTCCTCCAGCAACGCCGGAAGACGGCTGCCTAACGCCATACTCTTCAACGGCTTCTGCGGATAAATTTCCAGAATTCTCAGCTTACCCGGCGGTTTTTCAATGAACTCTTGCGTGGAGCGATAGGTGGTTTCGTGATGCTGCACCAGATTCACAAACGGCTGCAGACTACTTTCGCCAAGCCAGCGCTCCATCCGTTTAAACCACTGCGGCGTGTAGTACATCTGGGACGGAACGGTGCGGATCACCACGATGGTTTGCGCCCCTCGGCGGGCCGCTTCCTGTACGGGGATCGCATCGCTGACGCCGCCGTCAAGATAGCTCACGCCATCCAGCAGCACGCCGCTGCGGTAAAAACCGGGAATGGCGCTGGAGGCGCGAATCAGGTCAAGCCAGGTCTGCTGAGTGGGGGAAAAGTAGTTTGGCGTGTAATCATCGCCGCGACAGGCGCACATCCAGAACTCTTTTCCCTGAGCAAAACAATCTTCAGCATAGGCCATCGCCAGCGGCATCTTTTTCGAGGTGGTGTCGACCAGCCAGTCAAGATCGATAAGATTCCCGCCGCGCACAAAACGCATCGGGTCGAAAAACTCGCGGGCGGTGGTGTAGCGGGTGATCACTTTGCGGGCATAGCCGGGCTGGTTGCACAGATAGGCCGAGAGATTTTGCGCCCCGGCAGAGGTACCGAACATCATGTCGAACGGGTTGAATCCCGCGCGCATAAATTCGTCCAGTACCCCGGCGGTAAAAATCCCTCTCTGCCCCCCGCCTTCGCACACCAGTGCGAGCCTGCCCGGCTGGAAGGGTTTAACAGATAACGGCGTAATGTTGCCCAACGTAACGGGAATTCGCTGCCCCACCCTGCTTTCCTGTCTGGCTTATTATAAAAACAAAGGTAACGCAATTTTTAACGCCCTGAAACTGAGAAAGCCAGTCACATTGACTGGCTTTATGTAAGACGGTATTTCACGCGTTAACGTCTAGGGACGCCGACGGCCGGTGAACAGGCTGACCAGGAACAGGATAATACCGACAACGAAGACAATTTTCGCAGCCCAGGCAGCGGTACCCGCCAGGCCACCAAAGCCCAGAGCGGCGGCAATTAACGCGATCACCAGAAAAATAATGCCCCATCTAAACATACGTCTCTCCTTACCATAGTTAATGACGGTCGATTTTCTGCGCACTCAGGCCGCGCATACACAACCCTGTGGTGCTACACATCCTGCGGAAAGACCGCAGAATAAATTTTTTTAGTGAATAGATTTATTTGACGCTAAGGTCATTCTTCACGCTTTTGACGCCGGAAACGGCTTTCGCAATACCTTCCGCCCGCTCCGACTGCTTACTGGACTCTACCGTACCGGATAAATGTACAACGCCATCGGTGGTCTCAACCTTCACGTTACGCGACGGAACGATATCGTCAGCCAGTAATTTCGCTTTGATCTCGCTGGTCACCGCCGTGTCACCGGCGTAGCCCTTCAGCGAAGCAGATTTTTCGTTCTGTACGCTAAGCTTGTCGTTAACGGAGGTCACGCCTTCAACCGCTTTCGCTACGCTAAGCGCCTGCTTATGCTGCTCTGAACTGTCAACCGTACCGCTTAACGTGACGACTTTGTTTTCAGTTTTCACAGAGATATCGGTGCTGCGAATATCTTTATGATCGATCAGCGCCGCTTTCACCCTGGCGGTGATGGTGCTGTCGTCCATAAAATTCCCGACTTTGTTCATCGAATTATCAACGGCTTGCCCGGCATTGCTTGCTGCAGATTTTGCGCTATCTGCGGTCGAGTTTTCCGCATACGCCGAAGCGCTGATTATTGCTGAGCCCAGGAAGAGGGCCAGGAGTGTCTTGCCGCTCTTAAGTTTTGTCATCGTTGTTCCTCGTTATATCTAAGCAGGTAAAGCAAAATAAGTAGTCTATTAAGCCAGGATTCCAAAAATTACTTATTAAATGTAGTAGATACGCGGAAGAGTGCGGCATGAACGGGTAAAAAAGCGCGCAAAACGGTAAGAATTAAGAACTTTCCAGAAAGGGCAATCTGAGGGGGAAATGGCGTGGAGCGCGGCGAAAACCGCGCTCCGGAGAGGATTAGTGCTCGCGGGTTTTACGGAACTGGACGTCAGGGTAACGTTCCTGCGTCAGGTTCAGGTTAACCATGGTCGGGGCGATATAAGTCAGGTTATCGCCGCCATCCAGCGCCAGCTGAATTTCGTTCTTACGCTTAAACTCTTCGAATTTCTTCGCGTCGCTGCATTCCACCCAGCGTGCGGTCGCGACGTTGACGGACTCGTAAATCGCCTCAACGTTGTACTCGCTCTTCAGGCGAGCAACAACCACATCAAACTGCAGCACACCCACCGCGCCAACGATCAGATCGTTATTGGCGATCGGACGGAACACCTGCACCGCCCCCTCTTCAGAGAGCTGAACCAGCCCTTTCAGCAGCTGTTTCTGCTTGAGCGGATCTTTCAGGCGAATGCGGCGGAACAGTTCCGGGGCGAAGTTCGGGATACCGGTGAACTTCATCATTTCACCCTGGGTGAAGGTATCGCCAATCTGAATGGTGCCGTGGTTATGCAGACCCAGGATATCGCCCGGATACGCCTCTTCCACATGCGAACGGTCGCCGGCCATAAAGGTCAGCGCGTCGGAGATCACCACGTCCTTGCCGATACGCACCTGGCGCATCTTCATACCCTTCTCGTACTTACCGGAAACCACGCGCATAAAGGCCACGCGGTCGCGGTGTTTCGGGTCCATGTTGGCCTGAATTTTAAAGACGAAGCCGGTGAACTTCTCCTCCGCGGCCTCCACGGTGCGGGTGTCGGTTTTGCGCGGCATCGGCGCGGGCGCCCACTCCACTAAACCGTCCAGCATATGATCGACGCCAAAGTTACCCAGCGCGGTGCCGAAGAATACCGGCGTAATTTCGCCCGCCAGGAACAGCTCTTTATCGAATTCGTTAGACGCGCCCTGCACCAGCTCCAGCTCATCGCGCAGCTGCTGCGCCAGGTCTTCACCCACCGCGGCATCAAGCTCCGGGTTATCCAGCCCCTTCACGATGCGCACTTCCTGGATGGTGTGGCCTTTACCGGTCTGATACAGGTAGGTTTCATCTTTATAAAGATGGTAAACGCCCTTGAACAGTTTGCCGCAGCCAATCGGCCAGGTGATCGGCGCGCAGCCGATTTTCAGCTCGTTTTCCACTTCATCCAGCAGCTCCATCGGATCGCGGATGTCGCGGTCGAGTTTGTTCATGAACGTCAGGATCGGCGTATCGCGCAGACGGGTGACTTCCATCAGCTTACGGGTACGATCCTCGACGCCTTTCGCGGCATCGATAACCATCAGGCAGCAGTCCACCGCCGTCAGGGTACGGTAGGTATCCTCGGAGAAGTCTTCGTGGCCCGGGGTATCCAGCAGGTTAACCAGGCAGTCGTGATACGGGAACTGCATCACGGACGTGGTGATGGAGATACCGCGCTGCTTTTCCATCTCCATCCAGTCAGATTTCGCATGCTGGCTGGAGCCGCGACCTTTCACCGTTCCGGCGGTCTGAATAGCCTGTCCGAATAACAGTACCTTTTCAGTAATGGTCGTTTTACCGGCATCCGGGTGAGAAATAATGGCAAAAGTGCGGCGCTTGGCCACCTCCTGCAAATAAGGAGACAACGTCATAATTCAATCTTCTTAGTAAACGCGGCAACGCGCCGCGCATGTTGAATACGAAAAAATTGCGGCTATTTTACCCATCAATGGGGGGGAGGCAATCAGTGTTTACACAGGAGTTGCTCCAGTTCGCTTAAAGAGGTGACCGTCCAGTCCGCGCGGAGGTCCGCGGGCAGTTCGCGCTGATGGGGGTTGAACCAGCAGGTCGCCAGGCCGGCATTCACGCCGCCGCGAATATCCGATTCCGCCGTATCGCCAACCATCAGCACCCGCGAACGATCGGGATTGCCCGCCTGCGCCAGCGCATAGTCGAAAATACGCGCATCCGGCTTAGCCACCCCAACCTCTTCGGAAATAATGAGCAAATCAAAGTGATCGCGCAGTCCGGTACGTTCAAGACGCGTCTGCTGCAGTGAGGTAAAACCGTTGGTGATGATGCCCATTTTTACCTTCCCCTGCAGCGAATCAAGCAGCGATACCGCTCCCGGCAGCGGCGAGCAGATCTCCGCCATCGCGTTCATAAACGCGGCGTTCAGCTCGCCGGGAGGGACGTTCAGGCGTTCCGCCCAACCGTCAAAGCGCTGATGCTGCAGCTGAAGAGAGGTAATGGCGCCGTTTTGATAATCCACCCATAGCGGCTTATTCACGGCCTGGTAGTCCTGAAAATCCTCTGCGGAGAACGTCACGCTATAGTCGAGAAACATCCGCTGTAGGCCGCTAAATGAGTCAAACGTAAATAACGTTTCGTCGGCATCAAAGAAAATCCAGTCCCACTTCATCGTATCACCTTGTCTTACATACTGATTGGCAGTGCCATTATGATGGCGTCCTCACGTCCGTCGACCGTGGGGTAATAGTTGCGGCGAATCGTCGCCTCGTTAAAGCCTAAGCTTTCATAGAGCGCGATGGCGGCGACGTTAGACGCGCGCACCTCCAGCCACAGCGTGACGACGCCGCGTTTTTCAACTTCATCAATCACCCGTTCCAGCAGCGCCCTGCCCAGACCGCGACGCTGGAAAGCGGGGTCGACGGCAATATTGAACAGCGTCGCTTCGTCGAGCACGATTTGCGTAATGGCAAAGGCCGCCATCACGCCGTCCACGGACAGTTGAAGATTCAGATAGCGCTCGCCCTGATTACTGGCAAACGTCTGTTCGCTCCACGGAAAAGCGTGGGCGCGCGTTTCAATTTGCCAGGCGCGGGGCAAATCAGCCGGGTTGAGGGTAGAAATCGTGTTCATGTGCGCAAATCTGTTGCCAGAGCGCCATGCGAGCAGGCGTGCTGGTCTGAAGTTCATCGAAAGCGGGCGTGGAAAGCTGTGCGCCCGCCAGCAGCAGCGGCGCGTCGGTGCCCAGCCGCCAGCTATTACAGCGTGCGTCCTGAGGCAGCATCGCAACGCGTTCAGGCGTCAGCTGCATCACCTGCTCCGGCATCAGGGCCAGCGCGCGCAGAATATCGCTGATAAGCGGTTCGGTCAGCGATGGCGGTTCTTCCGCCACCATCACCAGACGAATGTGTCCAGGAAGCGAGATAGCGATTTCACCCTGTAACGCCCCAGGACGACGTAGCGACCACTGGGTGATGCCCAGCTGCTGTAATTGCCAGTCTCGTCGGGATGTCATAGCGAAACACTCCTGTTAATTAAGCGCGCAATATAGCAAATCCGTCGTATCTGCGCCAACAAACTACGCGGCGGTCGGAGCGCATCCCGCCGCCAACAAAGAGGCAGGCCGAAAGATAACGTGTATAATCGGCGCCAGTCTTAATGAAGGAGTGTTTCATGTCCGCTTTTACCCCGGCAAGTGAAGTCTTGCTGCGCCACAGTGATGATTTCGAGTCCGCCCGCGTTCTGTTTGCCGGTGACCTGCAGGATGACCTGCCCGCACGTCTGGACACGGCCGCCAGCCGCGCCCATACCCAGCAGTTCCACCACTGGCAGGTACTGAGCCGCCAGATGGGCGAAAATGCCCGCTATAGCCTGGTCGCAGAGGCCGGCGATGTCGCCGATTGCGATACGCTGATTTACTACTGGCCAAAGAACAAACCGGAAGCGCAGTTTCAGCTGATGAACCTGCTTTCGCTGCTGCCGACCGGTATTGATATTTTCGTGGTTGGCGAAAACCGCAGCGGCGTGCGCAGCGCCGAGCAGATGCTGGCGGAATATGCGCCGCTGAGCAAAGTCGACAGCGCGCGCCGCTGTGGACTGTATCACGGTCGTCTGGAAAAACAGCCCGCGTTCAATCCAGAACAGTACTGGGGCGAGTATTCGCTGGATAATCTGACGATTAAAACGCTGCCGGGCGTCTTCAGCCGCGATGGCCTGGATGTCGGTAGCCAGCTGCTGCTTTCCACGCTGACGCCGCATACCAAAGGTAAAGTGCTTGATGTCGGCTGCGGCGCCGGCGTGCTGGCAACCGTGCTGGCCAGCCACTCGCCTAAAGTCCGCCTCTCGTTGTGCGACGTCAGCGCCCCGGCAGTTGAAGCCAGTCGCGCCACGCTGGCCGCTAACGGCATCGAAGGGGAAGTGTTCGCCAGCAACGTGTTCTCTGAAGTGAACGGCCGCTTCGACATGATTATCTCCAACCCGCCTTTCCACGATGGTCTACAAACCAGCCTGGAGGCCGCGCAAACGCTGATTCGCGGCGCCGTTCGTCATTTGAACAGCGGCGGCGAGCTGCGCATCGTCGCTAACGCCTTCCTGCCCTATCCGAACGTGCTGGATGAGATCTTCGGCTTCCATGAAGTGATTGCCCAAACGGGCCGCTTTAAGGTCTACCGGACGGTGATGACCCGTCAGGCGAAGAAATAATCCTGCGTTTTTTCGGCGCCAGCAGACGCTGGTCGCCGATGTTTTTCCTCTCTGACCGTCCATTTTTGCAACAATCAATCCAACTGATACAATTAACTATTGACGAATAGCTGAAAACCACTAGAATGCGCCTCCGTGGTAACGATACTTTCATAGTGTCGATGGTATGCGAAGGTGGCGGAATTGGTAGACGCGCTAGCTTCAGGTGTTAGTGTCCTTACGGACGTGGGGGTTCAAGTCCCCCCCCTCGCACCAATATTCTTACCCTTCCGTTTTATCCCATCAGCTTCAAATTCATTATTACCAGCATCATCCCACTGACCAGCGCCACGCATGATGGCAGCAGAACAAAGTGCCTTAGCTGACGGTGCCAAATCATCACCGCTGACATGAGCATTCCCAGCGTCACCAATCCGCGCCAGGCATCTACCGACAAATCGGCAAACCCGAGGACGGCTATCAGTACGCCAGGGATCAACACGCCCCATCCACTCCCTAAAGTTCGCTGCAACATGTTTTCGCCTCTCACAACGATAATGATAACCAATATCATATGGTAATTTTTATCATTTGTCATCCCGGGAAAATAGCGCGTCCTTATTCTTTACGTTTGTGGTAATGACATACATTCATGAAGGTGATAAATTAAGCGGCAAAAAATAATATATTAAATTATCTGATTATTTCGTAAAAACCTTATTTTGCGCACTGTTTTTTATTATTCACTTCAAACTAACATCACATTGAATTTTAACGATTAATAATGACAACTCCGACATGACTGCACAATCCTGGCGCTCCCATTACGAACAAAAATATCAGTATTCCTTACGGCTATTTTTACTGCTTAATTTAGTTTCATCCGTCTTATCCCTTGTCAGCCCGCTCTTTACCGTCATCACTTTTACATTACCCTGTTTTC
Source organism: Klebsiella sp. CN_Kp113 (assembly GCF_040064585.1). NCBI lineage: Bacteria > Pseudomonadati > Pseudomonadota > Gammaproteobacteria > Enterobacterales > Enterobacteriaceae > Klebsiella > Klebsiella sp. CN_Kp113. Next base: position 57,752 of record NZ_JBEAID010000020.1, read on the forward strand.
TGATAGTTGCCTGCAGCACGGTCCTGCTGCTATGGCACTGTAAATTCTCTCAGCACAAAATAAATATTCCGGTTATTTCTCTGCTATTTGGCCTGCTTTGGGCGTGGCACGTTGCGCTAAAAGCAATGGTGATGGGGCCGCCGCATTTTAACTACCTGGTGATCGCCTTATTAAGCGTGTTATTTATTGGCACCATTGCTTTTTCCAGCAATATCATTGGCTTTACTTTGCACTCTTTACCCACATACCTTATCTGCCTGATTCTTGGCGGAGGAGAACAATGGCTGCGCATGTCCTGGTGCTTTCTGTTGCCTATTGCCGGTATCACCCTGCAAAGCCTTATTCAGAAACGCAGCGATGTATTCACGCAGGGGCTCATGGATAAGCTGCTGAAGGAACGCAATACCCTTAACGATCTCAGTATGTTGGATCCGCTTACCGGTTTGTATAATCGGCGGGGCTTACAAAACCGGCTGGACACCATTCTTTCTCTCGACGGCGCCGGGCATTACGTTCTGCTACTGGACATTGATCATTTCAAAGCCTACAACGACCACTACGGGCATATGATGGGCGACCAGGCTTTGATTCAGGTCTCCGCCGCCATTCGTAACGCCGTGCGCTCGCGCGACATCGTTGCCCGCTTTGGCGGCGAGGAGTTTATGGTGCTGTTGACCAGCAGCTGTGCGGAAAACGCCCTTCAGGCCGCAGAGCGCATCCGCCAGCGGGTCTACGATCTAAAAATCCCGCATATGTTTAATGAAAGCGTCGCGACCAACGTGACCATCAGTATCGGCATGACGCCGCTGATGGATGCGGATATCGACAGCGCGCTGAAACGGGCGGACAACGCGCTCTACGAAGCCAAAAATATGGGACGTAACATTATTCTCACCAGCTAGGCCTTTACCGCGCGGCAGGCGTCGCCGCGCGGACAAATCTCTTGCCAAGCCGGTGCCGCGGCATTAGTATCAGAAATCATTATCATTTAGATTTGTATCTGGCACCCGATGACTTACCGTTCACTTGCATTCAACAATGAGATCATCTGGCGGGCTCCGCTCCCTTCGGCTGAGCGTGAACTGGCGAACGCAATACGGGACAAGATTACCGCGTTACGTCCGCATCTGCTGGATTTTATCCGTCTGAATGAAGAAGCCCCTCACCATGCACTCACCCTGGCTGAGTGGTCGCAGCCCGCGACGCTGAGTTCGTTAATCGCGACGTATTCTGACCATATTTATCGCAACCAGCCCGGGCAAGCCCGTGAGCAAAAACCGCTGCTATCCCTCTGGGCACAATGGTACATCGGTTTACTGGTGCCCCCTTTAATGCTGGCGCTGTTGAGTGAAGAACGCGCCGTTAGCCTGGCGCCGGAGCATTTTCGCGTCGAGTTTCATGAAACAGGCCGTGCCGCCTGTTTCTGGATTGATATCCATTCAGCAGGTACTTCCTCGGCAGAATCCGCGCAGTCCCGGATGGAAAAGCTGGTCACCACCGCTTTGCAACCTGTGGTGCAGGCGCTTGAAGCCACTGGCGATATCAATGGCAAACTTATCTGGAGCAATACGGGTTATTTGATTAACTGGTATCTCGGGGAAATGAGAACCCTGGTCGGAGATGAAAAAGTGGCCGCGCTGCGTCAGCTCTTCTTCTTCAACAAACAGCTATCAGGCGGTGAGGATAACCCGCTGTGGCGTACGGTGGTTTTACGTGAAGGGCAGCTCGTGCGCCGCACCTGTTGCCAGCGCTATCGCCTGCCGGACGTACAGCAGTGCGGGGACTGTACGCTGAAATAATCGATGGTGAAAACAAACGGGCGGCTATTCAGCCGCCCGTTTGTTTTTATGCCGTTTGCTGACTCTCTTCCGCCATGCGCTGCGCCTCTTCGGCCTCCTGCGCGAGCAGCTGTTTCTCGTACACCTTGAAGAACGGGAAGTAGATAATCGCCGAAACGCAGGCCAGGACGACCACCAGAATCGCCGCCCGGAAATCCCACCCCAGCGCCCACGCGCCGCCAATCGGCGCCGGAGCAGTCCACGGAACAACCGAAATCACCCGGCCGATAAGATCCAGCTTCATTGCCGCCCAGGCCAGTACGGCGTTAACCATCGGCGCCAGCAGGAAGGGAATAAAGAACACCGGGTTCATCACGATAGGGGTGCCAAAAATAACCGGCTCGTTAATGTTAAACAGGCTTGGCACCACGCTCAGACGGCCAATCGAACGCAGATGCGCGGAGCGGCTGCGCAGATAGCAGAATACCAGCCCCATCGTCGCCCCTGAACCGCCAATCACAATAAAGAATGTCCAGAACGCTTCCATAAAGATATGCGGCAGCGGAGCCCCCTGAGCCAGGGCCTGCTGGTTCATGCCGAGGTTAGTGAGCCAGAACATTTGCAGCATGCCGGAAACAATGGCCGCACCGTGGATCCCCGCAAACCACAGCAGGTGGCCCACCAGAACCGCCAACAAAATTGCGGGTAAGGAGTCCGCTGCGGAAACCAGCGGCTTAAAGATAGCCATAATCGCCTGAGGGATCAGCATATCGAAATGATGCTGAATAAGCAGGCTCAGGGGATAGAGCGTCAGGACGACAACCAGTACCGGGATCAACAGATCAAACGAGTTTTTGATCATCGGCGGCACCTGATCCGGCAGGCGAATACCGATATTATGCGCCTTCAGGAAGCGCATCATTTCAACGCAGTAGACCGCCACCAGAATCGCCGTAAATATGCCCGTTCCTCCCAGGCTATCTACCGGCAGGTTGCCGTTCGTTTTTGGCGCCGCCACCAGCAGGAAGGCCATGATCGACAGCATGGCGCACATAAAGGGGTCGAGCTGATTGGTTTTTTCGTAATGCTTGCCGAGGTTATAGGCGATCGCGGCGCAAATGTAGATCGACATAATGCCCATCGTCATATCGAACGGCGTCAGAATTCGCCCTTCAAACTCTTTTGCCAGATCCAGCCAGGCGCGGGCAAATCCCCATGTGGTATCCGGTGAAAACGGCGGATACGCAAATACCAGCAGAAAAGAGCCGACAATCATAAACGGCATGGCGGAGATAAAACCGTCGCGGATTGCCATAACGTGGCGCTGAGACGAGATGCGTCCGGCGACAGGGCTGATGTAATTTTCTACGAAGCGAAATATCAGATTAAATGCAGCATGGTTAGCAGACATAGCAGCCCTCCTGACAGGCTAGATGAACAGGCCCAACAACGATTATCTTGCCGTTATGATGAACCCGCTTCGGCGAGAGGGTTACCCAATCGGATAGCCTGCTGGCCCGACTGCTCAACCAGGTTCGATTCATCTTCGGCTCTTTGTTATAGGTGACGCAGGGAAGTTACCTTGTCAGTATTCCTGTCTCTGTGAATAACCGCAACCGGTTACAGTAACCGGTTGCGGTGAATGTGAAGGAGATCCAGAAATTAAAAAGAATCTTGATTCTCTACCATGGATATTTACACTTTGCGAAGCTTGTGACAGATTTTTAACAAGCCTTAATCAGGAGATTCCAATGAGTCTGCAGTCCGTGCGGCAGTTTTTTACTGACCACGCCCCCGATATCGAAATCATCGAACTTACTCAGAGCACGGCCACGGTAGCGTTAGCCGCAGCGGCGCATAACGTTGAACCCGGGCAAATCGCCAAGACCCTGTCTTTAAAAATAAAAGAAAGGGTTGTTCTCGTTGTCGCGAAAGGCGATGCGCGCCTGGATAATAAAAAGCTAAAGGAAGCCTTTGGCGCTAAAGCCCGTATGCTAAGCAGCGATGAGGTCATTACGCTAACGGGACACCCCATTGGCGGCGTCTGCCCATTTGGCCTGGAAGTTCCGCTGGCTGTGTACTGCGATATCTCACTGAGGCAGTACCCGGAAGTGCTGCCAGCAGCAGGTTCAATATATAGCGCCGTTCGTATTTCACCTGAACGGTTGGCGCAGCTGACTGATGCTAAGTGGATTGACGTGTGTCTTTAACAGACCGCTGAGGTTACTGAGCAAGGCGCATCACCGTGGCATCATCATTATTCGCCGACAGGCGCATGAGTATGTCTGCCGCGCTCAGTAGTCCCATATCAGAACTGACGCCGAGCTTGGTCATGGCGTTAAACTTATGGGCCCGGATCGTTTTGATATTGCGTTCCAGCTGCGTCGCTATTTCCGGCAACGAGTAGCCATAAGACATATATCGCAGGATGGTATGTTCCGTTGGGCTCAAAAGTTGGCTATAGATACTCTGCTTTTGGCTTAACGAGCTCTCATTCGCCGGATAGCTACGATCGAGAAGCTGAAGCAAGCACTCCTGCAGCTGTAGCCGACAGGCCGATTTATTCAAAATACCGTGTAAGCGAGAAGGCGTCAGATGGCTGACCAAACGCATTTCCGCTTCATCATTAGCTAAGATAATTCTTTGCGTGTCGGGACAATAACGCGCGATCTCATGGAGAAAGAGCAAGCTTTCAAGTCGGGATCTGCGGTTACCTGAAAGTGAAAAAATAATCGCAGAAAAATCTCTCGCCTGAAACTCCCGTTTTAATGCCATCGTATCTTTAAAGAACTGAATACGATAATTCTTACCACTTTCATTAATTAATATGTGGCGAAGCGCCACTTCTGTCATCGCACATTTCTCTACGATAGCGACATATCTTGTTGTGAGGTCTTTTTCCATTCTGTTTGATCTCCATAGGCTGAATAAATATTCAGCTCCTTCATTCCCTGTGCACTATTAATCCAGGCATACATCTCTGCATTACTACGCAAAGATAAGCGGCGCATAGCACTATTTTTCTGCGCACTTATGGTTTTATTGCTCTTCTTCAATAAAGCAGCAATTTGATTAATTCCCCATCCTTTTGCAAGAAGCCTCAACACCTTACGCTCAGAAAGAGTCAGAATAACCAGCTTTTGCGGTTCTTCATCGATGCGTTCTACCTCAGGAGAGAACAACGTCTGGCTAATTCGTTCAGCGGCAAGTCCACCCGCGCGCACAACCTCAATGAGACGTTTTACCGGCTCGCTGTCCGAAATTAATGTACTTTCAGGACGCATTAATAATTGAACAGCTAACGGAAAACAGGCGTTGCCTACCATAAAGACCCAGTGTATATCCCTGTATTGAGTCATTAAAGAGTAGTAATGTTCGCAAATATTTCTTGGATGCTCTATTTCACCGGACAAGTCAGCAATGACTAACACTGCACGACGCAGCTGCAGCAAGGTTAGCTCATCCTGAGAACGACAAAAACTCAATTCATAATCAGGGAGATGCTCCCCAACGATGGCTTTTAAGCCGGACTGCATAACCGGTATTCTGCTGATAATAATGCCGAACTTACCTTGTCCTGGTAACATAAACCCTCCGCTTCCTGTCGAAGACTCACCGCCGGCGGAAAAACAATTGGATGCATAATTTAATAGTCATCGTAATTATTTTGCCCAAATGAATCTTTATCATCCCTGGCGGGTGCGCGATATCGCACCCTAAAGCCAACTTAATAATGAGGAGTAACATATTGCTGTTATCCATACCAATGATTAACATTAACACAGGTAGTTGTCATCAATAAATTAGAAATGGTTAACATCGTCGTTAGATACGCTAACTTAAGATATATTAAATAAAGATTTATTTATTTTATTTTTTTCCTAAATACTTTTGGTGATTCACCGCTATAGCGGCGAAAGAAGCGAGAAAAATAGGCCGCATCAGTAAACCCTAAGTAATCAGAAAGTTGAGCGATAGTCATGCTGGTGTACTGCAGGTTGCGACGCGCCTCAAGCATCAACCTTTGATGTAAAACTCCCAGTGCGCTGCAGCCATAAAATTCATGACACAAATAATTCAAATGAGTCGCAGACACCCCCACCTCCCTGGCATACCCGGCTAATGGCATATGTTCACGATAGTGGCTTTCGATAAGGCGCGAGAAATGACGCATGACGCTCCGCTTACGTTCCGCTTTGTCCTCCGTTATGAGCTGCGGTTGATATTGCCGATTCAGCCAGACCAACAGCGCTCCCAGCAGTGAATGAAGCATCATTTCGCGCGCATCGTAATCTTCGCGGTACTCCTCTTGCAAAGCGGTAAACAGCGCCCGGATATGGCCCCGGGAGCTCTTCACCGGCACGCAACGCGGGTGGCCGAGCACATCCAGCTGACTGCCAAACTGATTTTCAAGGCTTCCGAGCAGCGGCAGCGCCAGCGACAAAACGTAGCCCTCCGTACCCGGCGAAAAGCGAAATCCATGAATACATAGCGCCGGAACCACCTGAATACAGGACTCCGTCATCACGGTCGTCGCGCCTTCGATTTCAATCTCCGCCCGCCCTTTATGCAGATACAGTAGCTGCACCAGCTCTGCGTGCTGATGCACGCGGATATGCCATTCATAAAGATGGCTGCGCTGGAGTATGGACTCACAGTGCAGAAGATCGGGCGTTGGCCAGCCCTGATCTTCGCCATACAGTTTGAAAACGGGAATGGTACTCGCTGCCTGCATCACGACTCCAGAGCCTTTTCTATTACGCCACGCGTTCCATCGGCAGACCCACATAGTTTTCAGCGATAGTGGTTAACCCGGCGCGTGATTCAAGATAGTAGCGACGATCCGCCGCCTGCATTTTTCTGTCGAACTCGCTTTGTTGCGGAAAATCATGCAGCAGACGCGTCATAAACCAGCTGAATCGCTCACCTTTCCACACCCGATCCAGCGCCAAACGCGAGTAGCTGGCTAAGAGGTCAATACGGCCATGGTGATAATACTCACGCAGGATCCGCCAAAGATAGTTCACATCGGACGCCGCGAGATTCAGCCCCTTCGCCCCGGTAGGCGGTACGATATGCGCCGCATCTCCCAGCAGAAATAGCCTCCCGTACTGCATCGGCTCCACTACATAGCTGCGCAGCGGCGCGATACTCTTCTCAAGTGAGTGACCGGTTACTAACTTATTGGTCAGCTCATCAGGGAGACGCCGCTTGAGCTCAGTCCAGAAGCGTTCATCAGACCACTCCTCCACCTTTTCGCTAAGCGGTACCTGCAGATAATAGCGGCTTCGAGTTAGTGAGCGCTGACTACAGAGCACAAACCCCCGCTCGTGGTGGGCGTAAATCAGCTCCGGGTTCACCGGCGGCGTATCGGCCAGCAGCCCGAGCCAGCCAAACGGCCAGACGCTCTCGTACTCTTTCAGCACCCCTGCCGGGATGCTCTGGCGGGACACGCCGTGAAAGCCGTCGCAGCCGGCGATAAAGTCGCACTCAAGGCGGCAGTTTTCGCCATTGCTGATAAAAGAGACCGACGGTCGATCGCTTTTTGCCTCATTAATGGTGACATCGCTGACGCCATAAATCGTCGCTGCCCCGCATGCCTCCCTCGCCGCCATCAAATCCCGCGTCACTTCGGTCTGGCCATACACCATCACGCTTTTGCCTGCCGTCAGTTCCGTTAGCGGAACCGGTACGCGCTTGCCCTCAAACAAAAATTCGACGCCGTGATGGATCAGCCCTTCCGCATCCATTCGCCGGGCCGCCCCGGCTTCGCGCAGCAGTTCTACCGTTCCGCTTTCCAGAATTCCCGCGCGGATCCTCCCCAGCACATACTCAGGCGTCTGTCGCTCAAGGATGACGGTCTGAATCCCGGCGTGATGTAATAACTGCCCCAGCAGGAGTCCCGACGGGCCCGCTCCGATAATCGCCACCTGTGTTTTCATCGCATCGCCTCAGCATGGTTAATTATTTGTTTGTTTTTTGTTTATTAAAAGTTTGAATTTGCATTTTTGATAACTCTGATGGGAAAAAGAAGGGAGAAACGGGTGCAAAAATTGGACTTTTCACCAATCTTGCGGAAGTGTGGCAGAGTTCAAATTTCAGGGTTCCCGTAGAGCGGGTGGTTTTTTACACATTGTTTGATCCTGACCGCTCAGCTAAAACAAGACTTCAGGTAAAAGTAACGCCAGACACTACGGCAACGGGCATCACGGACAGCAGGTATTTATGCAAGCAGATCGGGCAACTCAGCGCGCTATCACGCGATTGTGTATTCAATGTGGTCTTTTCTTATTACAACACGGCGCGGAAAGCGCGCTGGTTGAGGAGCTCTCAACCCGTCTGGGTCTGGCCTTAGGGATGGATAGCGTGGAAAGCGCCATCTCTTCGAATGCGATTGTTCTCACCACCATTAAGGATGGGGAGTGTCTGACCTCAACGCGAAAAAACACCGATCGCGGCATCAATATGCACGTCGTCACGGAGGTTCAGCATATTGTGATTATGGCAGAGCATAAGCTGCTGGATTATAAGGATGTCGAAAAGCGATTCGCGCAAATCAAGCCGCTGCGCTATCCGCGCTGGCTGCTGGTTTTCATGGTCGGCCTCTCCTGCGCCTGCTTTTGCAAACTTAACAACGGCGGCTGGGACGGTGCGCTGGTCACCTTCTGCGCCAGTACGGTAGCCATGTATATTCGCCAGGTACTCACCCATCGTTCAATGCATCCGCAAATCAACTTTTGCCTTACCGCCTTCGTCGCAACGACTATCTCCGGGCTGATGCTGCGCCTGCCGGCTTTCGCCAGCACGCCAACGATCGCGATGGCCGCCAGCGTGCTGCTGCTGGTACCCGGTTTTCCGCTGATCAACGCCGTTGCCGACATGTTTAAGGGGCATATCAACACCGGTCTGGCGCGCTGGGCCATTGCCAGCCTGCTGACGCTCGCCACCTGTATCGGCGTGGTGATGGCGATGACGATGTGGGGGCTACGCGGATGGGCATAATTTTCTATCTCTACGAACTGGCGCTGGATATGATGCTGGCAGCCATTCCCGCCGTCGGGTTCGCCATGGTGTTCAACGTCCCGCAGCGGGCGCTGCGCTGGTGCGCGCTGCTGGGCGCTATCGGCCACGGCTCGCGCATGGTCATGATGACGGCGGGTTTTAATATTGAGTGGGCGACGTTTATGGCGGCACTGCTGGTTGGCAGCATCGGTATCCAGTGGTCCCGCTGGTATCTGGCGCACCCGAAGATTTTTACCGTAGCGGCGGTGATCCCGATGTTCCCCGGCATCTCCGCCTATACCGCGATGATTTCAGCGGTGAAAATCAGCCATTTCGGCTACTCGGAAGAGATGATGATTATGCTGCTGAGCAACTTCCTTAAGGCTTCATCGATCGTTGGCGCATTATCCATTGGCTTGTCTATCCCCGGGCTTTGGCTGTATCGCAAGCGTCCGCGCGTCTAGCTAATCGCGCCGCCGGGTCACCCGCGGCGCTCCTTCCTGAGCGACCTCTATGCTACTATGTGTGCAGCTACCCCTCTCTTTTTAGTTGTTCAGAGTTGAGATTGATTTATGTCTTCACGAATATTAACTACCGATTTTAGCGGTCTGGATGACTTCATGCAGGATCACGCAGCGGTACTGGCAAAATCGGCCAGCGGCGCCGTCGCCGTATTTGCCAACAACGCCCCCGCATTCTATGCGCTGACGCCGGAGCGTCTGGCGCAGCTGCTGGAGCTGGAAGCAAAACTCGCGCGTCCTAACAGCGATATTGCGCTGGACGCGCAGTTTTTTGACGAGCCGACGGCGACCCCCGTTGCGGTTCCGATGGGGAAATTTCCGATGTACGCCGACTGGCAGCCGGATGCGGATTTTCAGCGCCTGGCCGCGCTGTGGGGCATCGCTCTGAGCCAGCCCGTTACGCCGGAAGAGTTGGCGGCATTTGTCGCTTACTGGCAGGCTGAAGGTAAAGTCTTTCATCATGTCCAGTGGCAGCAGAAGCTGGCGCGCAGCGTACAGATTGGCCGGGCCAGCAACGGCGGCCAGCCGCGCCGGGACGTCAACGCGATTAGCGAACCTGATAATCACATTCCACGAGGATTCCGAGGATGAGCATGAAAAATGTCGGCGATTTAATGAAGCGCCTGCAAAAGATGATGCCAGCCCATGTCGAACCCGCGTTTAAGACAGGTGAGGAGCTGCTGGCATGGCAAAAAGAACAGGGCAAGCTGCGTTCTGAGGCGCTGGAACGCGAAAACCGGGCCATGAAAATGCAGCGAACCTTTAACCGCTCCGGCATCCGCCCGCTGCATCAGAACTGCTCGCTGGATAACTACCGGGTGGAGTGTGAAGGCCAGATGATTGCGCTGTCCCGAGCGCGCCAGTACGTCGAGGAGTTCGACGGCAATATTGCCAGCTTTATCTTCTCCGGCAAACCGGGTACCGGAAAAAACCATCTCGCCGCCGCTATCTGCAACGAACTGCTGCTTCGGGGTAAGTCGGTGTTGATTATCACCGTCGCCGATATCATGTCAGCGATGAAAGATACCTTTGGCAACCGGGAAACCAGCGAAGAGCAGCTGCTCACCGACCTGAGCAAGGTGGACCTGCTGGTGATTGACGAAATCGGCATGCAAACGGAATCACGCTACGAAAAGGTGATTATTAACCAGATCGTCGATCGCCGCTCTTCGTCAAAGCGCCCTACCGGTATGTTAACCAACAGCACCATGGACGAGATGAACAAGCTGCTCGGCGAGCGCGTGATGGACCGGATGCGGCTGGGCAATAGCCTGTGGGTTAACTTCAACTGGGACAGCTACCGCGATCGCGTAACCGGGAAAGAGTATTAAGATATTTCTGAACCCCGCCGGCGTTATAATCAGGGGATTATTCAGTCACGGCGAAGAGTACGTCTATGAAATCTGCAAAAACGTTGTTCCGCACGGCAATGGTGGCCGGCGCTTTATTGACCTTTGGCGCGCACGCCACCTCCTGGCAGGATTCGCTCTCCAGCGCCGCTAACCAGCTCAGCAGTCAGAGCGGAAGCCAGCAAAGCGGCGGTATGTCCCTCTCTTCGCTGACCGGTTTGCTCAACGGCGGCAGCCAGTCGTTGACTTCCAGCAGCATGAATAATGCCGCCGGGATTATGTCTTACTGCGCGAAACAGAAGCTGGCTTCGGTTACCAATACCGAAAACGTTAAAAATCAGGTTCTGGATAAGCTGGGTCTCAGCACGCCGGAAAAACAAAAAGAGGACACCAACTATCTTGAGGGCCTTCAGGGCTTGCTGACCAGTAAAGACGGCCAGCAGCTGAATCTGAACACCCTTGGCAGCAGCCCGCTGGCGGAAAAAGTGAAAACCAAAGCCTGCGATCTGGTCTTAAAACAGGGCGTGAGCTTCCTCTCCTGATTTCATCCTCTTAATGCCGCGTTTGGCGCGTTACCCCGGCCTGCGCGGCGGCAACGTCTGTTTTTTAACATCTTTCCCCCAAATCCCCTGGCTGACTGGATGTGAGGCAGTTCAAAAACGGCGATTTCTAAACCAATTCTGAACCACAGCACAAATTCATGACGATACAATTGCGGCAATATTGCGCTGCAATTACAGTGTAGCGTGAAAAAAGATCTATCTGGCCAGCCGACAGCTGGCGTGAATGAGGATGAGCTGTGTCAGAGTTGTTATCCATCGCCCTGTTTCTTGCTTCGGTGATGATTTACGCATTAAAAGCCGGTCGTAATACCTGGTGGTTCGCCGCCACCCTCACGGTGCTGGGCCTGTTCGTTGTTCTGAATATTACCCTCTACGCCAGCAATTACTTCACCGGCGACGGTATCAATGACGCGGTACTTTATACGTTGACCAACAGCCTGACGGGCGCCGGCGTGGGCAAATATATTCTGCCGGGCGTGGGGCTGGTCGTCGCGCTGGTCGCGGTATTTGGCGCACTCGGCTGGGTGCTCCGCCGTCGCCGGCATCATCCTCATCACTTTGGTTACAGCCTGGTGGCGCTGGTTCTGGCGCTGGCGTCAGTGGATGCCAGCCCCGCCTTCCGCCAGATTAGCGAGTTGGTTAAATCCCAGTCCCGCGATGGCGATCCTGACTTTGCGGCTTACTACAAAGAGCCGTCAAAAAGCATCGCCAACCCGAAACTGAACCTGGTGTACATTTACGGCGAAAGCCTTGAGCGCACTTATTTTGATAACGATGCGTTCCCGAACCTGGCCCCAGAGCTCGGCAAACTGAAAAGCGAGGGGCTGGACTTTAGCAACACCGCCCAGCTCCCCGGTACCGACTACACGATTGCCGGAATGGTCGCCTCCCAGTGCGGGATCCCGCTGTTTGCGCCGTTTGAAGGCAACGCCTCGGCCTCGGTTTCCAGCTTTTTCCCGCAGAATATCTGCCTTGGAGATATCCTGAAAAACTCGGGTTATGAGAACTACTTTGTGCAGGGCGCTAATCTGCGCTTCGCCGGAAAAGACGTTTTCCTTAAATCTCACGGCTTCGATCATCTGTACGGCGCGGAAGAGCTAAAAACCACGGTCGCCGATCCGACCTATCGTAACGACTGGGGGTTCTACGATGATACGGTTCTTGATGAAACCTGGAAAAAATTCGAAGCGCTTTCGCAGTCAGGAAAACGCTTTTCGCTGTTTGCGCTGACGGTCGATACCCATCATCCGGATGGCTTTATCTCCCGCACCTGCCAGCGTAAAAGCTACGATATGGACGGTAAAAAGAATCTTTCGTTCAGCGCCGTCTCCTGTAGTCAGGAGCATATCGCGGCGTTAATCGAGAAGATTAAAGCTTCGCCGTGGTTCAAAAATACGGTCATCGTGGTGTCATCCGATCACCTGGCAATGAAAAACAGCGCCTGGGACTATCTGAATAAGCAGGATCGCAGCAACCTGTTTTTCGTTCTGCGCGGCGATGAGCCCCAGCAGGATACGCTGGCCATCAAGCGTAATACCATGGATAACGGCGCGACGGTGCTCGATATCCTCGGCGGCGATAACTTTATTGGCCTTGGCCGCAGCAGCCTTTCCGGCGAGTCGCTCTCCGCCGTGTTCCTCAATATGAAAGAGAAGGTGCTGGCGTGGAAGCCGGATATCATCCGCCTGTGGAATTTCCCCAAAGAGATGAAGAATTTCACCGTGGATTCACAGAAGAATATGATCTCCTTCTCCGGCAGCCATTTCCGCCTGCCGCTGCTGCTGCGTATCTCCGATAAGCGCGTTGAGCCGCTGCCGGAAAGCGAATACTCCGCGCCGCTGCGCTTCCAGCTGGCCGATTTCGCGCCGCGCGATAACTTCGTCTGGGTCGACCGCTGCTACAAGATGGGTCAGCTGTGGTCGCCGGAAGTGGCGCTCTCTACCGACTGGTGCGTCTCGCAGGGCCAGTTGGGGGGCGAACAGAAAGTCCAGCGCGTCGATAAAGCCCAGTGGCAAGGTAAAACCGCGTTCAAAGATACCCTTATCGACATGGAGCGTTATAAAGGCAACGTCGATACGCTGAAGATCGTCGATAACGATATTCGCTATAAAGCCGACAGCTTCCTGTTTAACGTCGCCGGCGCGCCGGAAGAGGTGAAGCAGTTCAGCGGCATCTCCCGACCGGAAACCTGGGGGCGCTGGTCTAATGCCCAGCTCGGCAGTGAAGTGAAAATTGAATATAAAGAGCCGCTGCCGGAGAAATTCGATCTGGTGATTACCGCCAAAGCCTACGGGCCGAATGCCAATAAGCCGATTCCGGTACGGGTGGGCAACAGCGAACAAACGCTAACGCTGGCCAATGATGTCACCACCACCACCCTGCATTTCGATAATCCGTCGCGCAGCAGTACGTTGACGATTGCGCCGCCGGACCCGCAGTCCACGAACGAGGGCAATATTCTCGGCCACTCTCCCCGTCAGCTGGGCATCGGCATGGTTGAAATCAAAGTGGTGAAAAGCGAAGGATAAGCCATCGTGCCCGGCGGCTTTTTGCGCCGGGCCGTGGTGACGGTGGGTGGAAATTAGCCATGCAGCGGCTTTAGCTCATCCGCCGACAGTCCGGTAATCCGCTGTACCGTCTCGGTATCTAAACCGTTCTGCAGCATACTGCCGGCAATGCGCAGCGCTTCCCGCCGGCTCCCTTCCTGCAGGCCTTCCTGTATCCCTTCCCGCCTCCCCTCCTGGCGACCTTCTTGCCTTCCCTCTTGCCGACCTTCCTGCTTGAGCTTTTGAGCGATAGACATCAACCTCTCCTCATAGTGTGGCAGACGGCGGGCCAACCGGCGGAGAAACACGCTCGGATCGGCGCTATTGCCGTACTGCAGCATATAATGAAACAGCACTCTTAACTGCCTGCGGTTAGTGTATCCCAGCATCACCAGGGTCGCCAACGACTCCGTAATCCCGCTGAGATCGCGCTGACGAATATGCTTTTGCATCAGCTCCAGCAGAGCGACCCGCCGGTGCTGAACGATTTCATCGTCCGGCATCACCGTTACGTCAACCAGCGGAAACGGGCAGGCGTACAGCGTCCTCGCCATCTGCGGGTCAGCAAATTCGTCCAGCCAGTTCAGGGAAAAGGGATAAGGACTGGTCGCGCCGTGATAAAAAAGCATCGGCACCACCAGCGGCAGCGTTTTGTGCCCGGCGTCGAGGTGCCGCTGCATCGCGGCAATCGCATAGCGCATCAGGCGAAAAGCCATATGGTTATCCGGCGAACTCTGGTGCTCTATCACCACATACACATATCCCAGGCCGCAGGGGGTTTGTACCGACCACAGTACGTCCGAGTACCAGGCGCGCAGATCTTCATCAATAAAGCTCGCCGGCTCCAGCCGTAGGGTAGAAAAATCACACCGCTGGCGGATCGCTTCCGGCAGGTGCAGCGTGAGAAAATCATTCGCCGTCTCCGGGTGGCGAAGAAATCGCTTAAAGACCGCATCATGCGGCGTTGAGGTCATCCGTTTTTTCATGGCCGTCCGTTTGCCTGAACGAGAAGGAAAGCCGGACTCTACCATCGGTTTTTACTTCGTTGGTTTTGGCGATGATTTTATGGGAAGCGCCTCGGAGAATCGCGCAGCGGCCAGCCCGGCTGGCCGCCATCAGCAAAGCTTAGTAATCAAACTGACGGTAATAACGGCGGATATTAAGGTCGTGCCCGGTATGGTGTTCAAAATGGGCCGCCAGCCTGTCCACCAGCAGGGTGGAAACCACGCACGGCGCCATAATCCAGCGGAAAGCCTCATCAATGCCGTTCAGCGGATAGTCGCGCGGGTCAATCACCACCAGATGGTCGGTGATCTTCTCCGCGAAGCGCTCAACGCGCTCATCCAGCGCCCGGCATTTACCCTCGCCTTTGACCAGGAACAGCGGGACCTCTTTTTCCAGCAGCTCCAGGGTACCGTGGAAAAACTCGGCCGAACTCACCGACTTGGTCCGCTTCCACTGCATCTCTTCGAGAATACACATTGAGAACAGATAGACCTCACCCCACATTTCCGCCCCGCCGATCCACATCATATAGTCGCAGCCGTGATACTGAGCGGCGATTTTATCCGCCTGCGGATCGAACTGGCGTTTGGCCTGCAGGAGATTCTCCGGCAGCAACTCCAGCTGGCGGGCAAAACGATCGTAATCGGAAAATTCGCCGTGACGATAAATGACGCGGAAGAATAACCAGTAGAGCAGCATATATTCATATTCCACGCCGTTCTTGTGGCACATCGGAATATGCCAGCTCGCCGCCTCGGCTAATGGCGAATTGGCGTTACGGGTGATGGCCACCACGCGAATCCCCTGCGCTTTGCACCATTCGGCAATGGCTACCGACTCTTTGGTATCGCCGGACTTGGATAACGTCACCACCACCGCATCTTTATTTAATTTTTTATGTCCGCGATGGATTAATTCCGCCGCCTGCTCAAGGTAAACCGGCACGCTGGTTAATTCTTTTGCAAACTCATTTATTGCCATCATCGGCGCCAAAGAACCGCCCACCGAGGCGAAAAATAAGGCGCTACAGCCGCTCTGATAAATATCATCGGCAACGGTTTCCGCCTGTTTGCGCGCAGCGATGATCTCGCGAGCACTGGTCAGGTACTCGTCCTGATTAAAACCCAACATAGTTTTCTCCTGAATAATCAGATTTTACTTTTTAAGACGCGATCAAAATCGTCAAAAATACGTTTAGCCAGATCGATGCCTTTCAGGCCGGCGGTATGCCAGGCCAGCATCTGGACGGGAACAATCAGCAGCAGCGGCGCCAGGTGATGTTCACACGGGCAGCTTAGCGCCAGCGTCTGCGCATCCTCTTCATCGCTCAGCGTCAGCGTAAAGGCGCGGGCAATGGACGGCGCCATATAGTCCCGCAGCGCCCGGCTCCGCGCATCAGGCGCATCTTCAATAAACAGCATCACATGGCGGGCATTGGCTTCCAGATAGGGGCCGTGCATATAGGCCTCAAGTTCAAAACCGCTGGAAGGCACGCGTACCGTTTCGGTAAATTTGGTTTCGAACTCCTTGGCGACGCCCACCAGCGCGCCATAGCCGGTGGCGACGAAGCGCTCGCCGCCCCGCAGCGCTTCGCCATGCCTGTCGATAAACCGCGAGGTGCGGTCAATGACATCCGGGATCGCCGCCGCCAGCCGCTGCAGTTCGGCAAGATAGCGCTGCTCCTCGGCCTCGCTGGCTTTCCCCTGGGCACGGGCAATCATCAGCGCCATCAGCAGCAAATTCAGCACCGTCGCGCTAAACCCGCGGGTGACAAACCCCACGCTCTCAATCCCGGTATTGATATCCAGTATCCCGTCGCAGGCCCGGGCGATCGGGCTTTGCGGATCGGAGGTCAGCGCAAAAACCGGCAGGCTCAATGCCTGCACCTTACGCATCGCCGCCAGCGTCGAGGCGCTTTTACCGCTCTGCGAAATCGCCACCACCAGATCGGTATGCGGATCGACCGCCTCGTAGTGCGTAAAGTTGTACGGCTCTTTAATCTCAACCAGGACGCCGAAGCGCTGCTCAAAGAAATAGCGCGCGCACAGGGCGGCGTTCAGCGACGAGCCGGTCGCCAACAGCAGAATGCGGCGCACCGGGTGCTGGCGGGCAAAGGTCTCAATCGCCGCCAGCTTTTGCCGGTAGTCGCGCAGGATCTGCGTCAGACAGGCCGACTCTTCGCTGATATAGGTCATCATCGTTGGTACCATTTTCGACTCCCGTTAAAATAAACCTATCCACGACCCCAGAATGCCCACCAGCGCCATTCCGCCGATAATAGAAAGCGGTTTAACCTTGCGCCCCAGCAGCCAGTAAACGATGCCAAAACTCACCAGCGGCAGCATGCAGGGCAGGATGTCGTTGATAATGTCCTGCACCTGGGTTTTCGCCTCTCCGGCGCCGAATGAGAGGGGGATGGTGATATCAATCATTGAGGCGGTCATCGCCCCGACCACCATCAGGCCGATAATCGACGCGCCGTAGGTCAGGCTCTCCATCATTCCGCTCTTCTGGATCCGCTGCAGTACCCCGGTACCCAGCACATAGCCCCAGCGGGTAAAGAACCAGCGCACCAGGATGTGCGGCACGTTGAACACCAGCAGAAACAGAATGGGACCGAGAATGTTGCCCTTTAACGCCAGGCTGGTGCCGATGCCGGTAGCGATCAGGCGCAGCGTGCCCCAGAAAAAGGAGTCCCCCAGCCCGGCCAGCGGCCCCATCAGCGACGCTTTGACGTTATCAATCGCGTTGGCGTCCATGTTCTTCTGCTGGCTATTCTTCTCCTCCATCGCCGTGGTGATCCCCAGCAGCAGGGTGACGATATGCGGCGTGGTATTGAAGAACACCAGATGCCGTTTCAACGCCCCGGCCAGCTCCTCTTTGCGCGGATAGAGCTTTTTCAGCACCGGAATCAGCGCGTAAACAAAGGCGAGATTCATCTGCCGCTCATAGTTCCACGAGAACTCCATCTGGAAGGAGCGCCAGAATACCCGGCGTAGATCGCGCGGCGTGATACGGGCCTCTTCCTGCGCCTGCGGTTGCAGAGTCTCTTCAGAAATCATCTTCGTCGTCATCGCTGACTCCTTGTTCTGTCGTCGTACGAGGTGAGCTCAGCGCGGTGACGTTAACCATCACCACCGCCACGATAGCGCCGAGAATAGCGATGCCGGTCACCGGGATTTTCAGGTAGGCCATCAGCACAAAGCCGAGGAAAAAGTACGGCGCGACTTTCTTATTAATCAGCAGCCTGGCGAGCATTGCGAAGCCGAGTGCCGGAATAATGCCGGTAGCGACGCTGAGCCCGTGTTTGATAAATTCCGGGATGGTATCGAGCAGGGATTTCACCGCATTGCTGCCGACCAGGAATGAGATGGTCACCACCGTGGCGAGCATCAGCGACAGCCCGAAGCCGGCAATCAGATGCATGCGCTCAATGCCGCCCGTATCCGCCCGCTCCGCGTAGCCGTCAGCCTTCTGGCTGAGCATCGGGATAAACATCCCCAGATAGACGTTTTTCAGGATCAGCGTCAGGGTGGCGATGGGCAGGCCAAGCAGCAGCGCCGTTTCCGTTCCTGCGCCGGAGGTAATAGCGAACGCCACGCCGAGAATACCGCCGGTTACTACATCAGGCGGGATCGATGCGCCGACGGAGAAAGAGCCGATAAACGCCAGCTCGAGCGTCGCGCCCATGATGACGCCGGTCTGGACATCCCCCAGCACCAGCCCGGTCAGCAGCCCGGTGACGATTGGCCGCGAAATCAGCGACGTCCCCAGGGCATATTCCGATTGCGCGATAAACGCCACCAGACCCAGTAAGAGAGCCTCTACCATAATCTGTCCTCCGCGGAGTTAAACGCATTGCGCAAAAAGCTGTTTGCGATCGTTAGGGACCTGGCGGATCTCAACTTCGACGCCTTTCCCGACCAGCTGCTGCAGTTGTTCAATTTCTTCCGGCAGTAAATTAATCGCCTTAGAAATATTTTTACTGCCCTCTTTGGCTTTTATTCCGCCGAGATTAATACTTTTTATCCCCTCGACGGCGCTGGCAATACGCCAGGCGTCATTGACCGATTCCACGACGATAAAAAGATGATATTTATCCGTCACGCCGCTTTTTATCGATTCGATAGCGTCGTTAATATTTTTAATCACCAGTTTTACCGAAGGCGGTTTAGCGAGCTTAATTGTGGTTTTCCGCAGCTCATCTTCAGGGACATTATCGTTGGCGATTAAAATGCAATCGGCGCCGACATACTGGGTCCAGGAAAAGGCCACCTGGCCGTGAAGTAATCGATGGTCAACCCTTAATAGCGTAATCATGGTGTTCCCTCATTTCAGAAGTCTTTATCAATAGTCATCGCACTGGCAATCGTCTGATTGCAGTACTGAATGCTCTCTTTGGCGCTTGTTAATGCTTCAGAAATTAATTTCTCGGTATTTTCTTCGCCTGCGGAAATAAGTAAATCAATAATCAGCGGCAGGTTTAAACCAGACAATAAATGAAAATTAGGGCGCGATAAAAAACGCACAAACTCATTATTGACGCTACCGGCGAAAATATCCGTAATGACAATCAGCTCATCCTGGGTGGGGAAACGCGCCAGCAGCATCTCCACCTGCTGCGTCAGATCGGCCTCCTCTTCGACATAGGCGCAGAGAGTATAAATATCCGGCTGCTTACCGAGGATCAGCTCCACGGAGTTCAGCAAACCGTTAGCAAAGGTGCCATGGCTGGCAAAAATATAGTGTCGTTTCATCCTTACCTCGAAAGCGCATTCCACTGCTTTCTTAATTGCAACCGGCGTGCCAGAAACAGTGGCGTGCCGGTTAGCGCAAGGACGAACCGATGACGAGTCTTAAAACTCTTGATCTTCCTGAATAAATTCCGTTTCTCGCGTCAGGATATCGTGAATGTAATACAGCTCAACGGCGGGGATTTTGACACTATATCCGTTCTCAATGACACTAAAGGCCTCGCGCAGAATAACCAGCTCGCTCTCCGGACACTGTTTGCCGGAATAATGGGATGGCGAAGCGTTACGGATCAGGCGTTCTATCAGACAGCTGATATGCACGTACAGCGCCACCTTGCGATCGTTAGGCACATCGCAGCCGGCCAGATGCTCATAGCGCAGTAAAAACTGCTCGACCTGATTGATCACTTTACCGGTATCGAGGATCGTCACCGACTCGATCACCCGGCGCAGCGAGAAATTTTTCAGGATCAGGTTATTGATCTCGCTGACCTGCTCAGCGGAGGCCAGTTCGCCGAAGATACGCATCAGCGGGCGGCTTCCTTCGCCGGAAATCAGCGAATCCAGCGAGATCCACGGCAGATCGGCGAGATGCGGATCGAGGGTGCCGACAATCGCCAGCACCTCATAGCGGCTGAGCATCGGCGCCCGCCGCGCGGGATCGGCGAGGGTTTCCACATCGCATGCCACAATATCGATGCCGAGCGTCTCAGGAATGCTGGCTTTTAACAGCGCCGACAGATTCGCCGCCGCCCCCAGACCGGTGGCGCAGGTTGTAAGAATCGCCCGCGGTTTGTCCGTTTGCGGGTAATAGAGCTGATGCTCAACCGCGAGGTCATTGCCTATCTCCCGGACGATATCTTCCAGCATATCGCCCTGCAAAACCCGCTCCCCGACGTACATCGCCATCCCGGTCGAGACGTTATTAATAATCGCCATCGGCGTGGACAGCCGGCGGTTGAAGTGGCTGTGAATGGCGTTCAGCGATCCCATATCGACCAGAATGACCAGTCCGGAGGCCAGCGCGTGACTCTCGATCCAGGCCATCACCTGGTTAGCGATAGCCTCCGGCGTCACGTCGAGCGGCATATCGAATGACTCAAACAGCTGGCTTTTCAGCAACCGGTTCGCCACGTTGGCGATGCTGCTGGCGGTGGCGTAACCGTGGGCGAGGATAACTGCCCGGGTCACCTGCTGCTGGCTAATGGCGCCATTTTTCTGTAACCACAGCACCAGCAGCAGCAGGTCAATGCGTCGGGGTTCAATATCCAGCTTCAGCGCCAGCGCGGCGAGGATCTCTTCACAAAAGCGATACAGCAGCGGGTATTTCTGCGCCAGGAAATCCTCCAGCTGGCGGCTTTTCTCATTGCTCATCGTCGACTGCGCCTGGCGAGAACGATGAATCAGGTAGTGGCTCAGGGCGTAGATACAATTGCCGTTAAACTGAATATTGAAGCGCTTTTCAAGGCGATAAAACTCCTCCCGCACCTGATGGGTTATCAGCAGCAGCAGATGCGAGCTGTTGGCATCATGATTATCGAAAACCAGCCGATCGAAGAGGGTTTCCATCTCCTCGCCCATGCTTTTTTGCGCCTCTTCCCAGACCGTTTTTTTACTCAGCACCGCCTCATACAGCGCGAGAACGCGGCACTGAGCATCATAGATCAGCCCCTGAACCGGGTCGCGCGCGCGCAGCAGCCAGACCAGGCTGGTCTGCGGTTCAATAAGCAGCGGCTCCTGCTGGCCCATCGGTTCGCTAAGCGCCGGCGTCGCGGCCATGATATTTTCCGGCAGATCGTGCAGCGTGACGTTTAGCCTCTCGCTGCCCGGAGACCTGGCCCACGCCGACGCGACGGCGTACTTGACGACATTCTTCAGCTCACCGACGTTGCCGCGATAAACGTAGTGCGTCAGCACCTGTAAAAGCCGGGGCGTCAGCTGCAGCCGGGCGGACAGCGTGCGGGCCTCCTGCCAGAAAAACTGCAGCGTTAACGCTTCTTTCTCGCCGCGGCTGCGGTTTTGTAAATCAGGCAGGCTAATGAGGATCGGAATACGACGAATAAAGGTGGTCAGAAACGTGCTGTGAATATCTTCGGTGGTGGCAAACACCAGCCGCAGCGAAATCGGCATCCCCTGCGCCGTCTCTCCCACCCGATAGATCTCTTTGCGGTCCAGCCAGGTGAAGAGCTTCTCCTGGCCCTGCGCATCGAGGCGGTGGACTTCATCGAGAAACAGCACGCCGCCGTTTGCCGCCTCAAACGCCCCGGCTTTATCGCCCTGCGCGCCGGTAAACGCGCCTTTGACGTAGCCAAACAAGTTGGCGGCCAGCAGCTCCGGGTTGCTGGCGTACTGGGCGCAGTTGAAGCAGACAAAGGGCGCATCGGGCGCCAGCAGTCCCTGGGCGATAGCAAACTCATGCATCAGCTCCGCCATATAGCTTTTGCCGGTTCCGCTGTCGCCGACGATCAGCAGCGGCAGCCCGCCGTTGGGATAAAACAGCGCGGTTTTCATCTGTTCGATAGGCTTGCGCAGGCTACCGTCATGGCCGGTAAGCAATGAAAAATGATCCGCCTGTTCCGGCTGCCGATCGCTCTCCGCGAGCAGCTCCGCCATGCTGGCGTACTCGCTGCGGGAAAGGGGGAAAAACTGCTGGCAGAAGGCGGCCTTATGCAGGAAATAGACCGGACGGGTATTAATCTTCACCAGCACATCCTGGGCCACCAGCTGATTCAGATAGTGGCTGGCGGTGTTTCTTTGCATCGCAAAACGCTGGGCCAGGTAGCCGGCAGTGAAGACCTCGCTCAGGTTATCCGGATCAAAAAAATCGGTCTGATTTTGCAGAAAAGCCAACAGTTCCGTTTTACGCATCGCATCCCCCATCAATGCAATCATAGGTACTTAGAGCCTCTTCCAGTAGGCGTTATTGGCGCAGGCAGTTTGAACACGGCCAGCGCGGAAGAACCGGAGCGTACACGTAGTACGTGAGGATTATTCGCTACGCTCCCCCTCCAGGCCGCCCTGAGGGCGTTCAAAACTCTGCGAGTTTTGTCTGAGCACTGCCCAGGTTCAAAATGGCAAGCAAAATAGCCCTAATGGGATAGGCTCTTATGATGCGGGAAATCCACCAACCATTGGCGCTTAATTCATTATTTGCGGTTCAGAGCACAAAAAAAACGACGCCCAAATCCGCGGGCGCCGCACAACAAACCGATTACAGCCGCGACAGGGCCTCCCGCATCCCCGCGCTCAAAATGACTTCCAGATACCGCGTGACCTGTTCGGCAAGCCCCGGTATTGCCGTCAGATCTTCACCCCAGTGCCCGGTATCCTGCAGGACTTCGGTGACCAGTTCATGCAGCGGGCGGCCTTGCGCCACCTGCGCCCATCCAGCGGCAAAACGGCTTAGCCAGACGTCATCGTCCTGCAGCGGATACGCCTGCCCGTCGCGCTGCCCGCGATAGAAGGCGATGAGCGCCGCCAGGGCGAACGTTAGCCGCGGCGGGATTACGCCGCGCTGGCGGATATGCGTCAGCAGCTGCGGCAGGATCCGGGTGCGAAATTTGGTCATGCCGTTCAGGGCGATAGAGAGCAGCTGATGGCGAATCCAGGGATTAAGAAAGCGCCCGGTCACGGCATCGGCAAACTGCCTCAGCTCATCGGCCGGTAAATCCAGCGCCGGAATAATCTCCTCGTCGATAGTTTGCTGCACATAATGGCGAATGGCTTCGTCCTGCATCGCTTCGCCAACGGTATCGACGCCGCACAGCCACGCCACCGGCACCAGCGCGGTGTGCGCGCCGTTAAGAATGGCGACTTTGCGCTCTTTATAGGGCCGGATATCCTCTACGAGACGGATATTGAGCGGGTAACGTTCGAGCCGCAGCGTCTTCGCCAGCGCCTGCGGCCCCTGGATAACGAACAGCCAGAAGTATTCGGCGGTATCCAGGAAAGCATCATGGTAGCCCAGCTCCGCTTCGAGCTTTTCCGCTTCCTCGCGCGGGTAGCCGGTGACGATGCGATCAACCAGCGTTGAACAAAACGTATTGGCGGTCTCAACCCAGTCGCGAAAAGCCGCGGGCAATTGCCACTCTTCGGCATAGCGCAGCACCAGCGCCTTCAGCGCTTCGCCGTTGTAGTCGATCAGCTCACACGGAATCATCGTCCATCCCTTATCCGCTGCGCCGTTGAAATGGCGGAACCGTTCGAACAGCAGCTGGGTCAGCTTCGCCGGAAAGCTGACCGGCGGCTTATCGTCAGGCCGGTCTCCGGCGTGATAGCTGATGCCCGCTTCGGTGGTATTTGAAAATACGAACGCGATCGCCGGATTACGAGCCAGCGCCAGATAGCCGGCAAAATCCTGCCACGGGTTGATCTCGTTATTCACCGATCGAATAATCCGCGACTCGCTCACCGCCTCGCCGCGTTCGTCCAGCCCGCGGATCGCCGTGGTGTAGAGTCCGTCCTGGATATTAAGCGACGGCGGAAACTCGGTGTTGATCGGGCGAATGATGGTCACGCCTGCCGCCAGATCGGTTTGCTCATTCAGCAGGTCCAGCTGCCAGTCGATAAACGCCCGCAGGAAGTTGCCTTCGCCGAACTGAATCACGCGCGTCGGGTACCGCGGCCCGGGAAAATCTTTTCTGTTTAACGATTTCATAGCCTTTCCTGCTAAAAATGAATGACGCCTTTGATAAGCTGGCGATTGTTAATCACGTCGTTTTCGTAAATCTCGGCCAGCGACCTGAAATCGTAGCGGTGAGTAAGCATCATCCCGGCGGTCACTTTCCCCTCGGCCATCAGCCGCCCGACTTTGGCAAAATCCTCTTCCGTCGCATTACGGCTGCCCATCATGGTCGTCTCTTTCTTATGAAACTCCGGGTCCGGGATCTGCAGCTCACCTTTAAACAGGCCAACAAAGATGATGCTGCCGCCGTGGCGGATTAAATTCACCGTATTGTTCATCGCCTGCTGATTCCCCGTGGCGTCGATCACCTTCTGCGCCAGCGAACCACCAAACGTGGCACACAGCTTTTCGGTGAACTGCGGGTCGGAAGGGTCGAGCGTGGCCAGACCAAGGTGCTGCGCCACGTGGTCGCGCCGCGCCGGGCTGGTATCCGCCACCACCACCTGCGCCCCGTCGGCTTTGGCGATCGCCGCCGCCCCGAGACCAATGGGGCCCGCGCCGACCACCAGCACCTGCTCTCCCGGCTGGATAGCGGCGCGACGCACCGCGTGGGCGCTGATAGCAAAAGGCTCAATCAGCGCCGCGGCTTCCGGCTCGACGTCATCTACCACCAGCAGATTTTTTACCGGCACGCAGAGGTACTCGCTAAACCCGCCGTCCCGATGTACGCCGATCACGGAAATTTTCTCGCAGCAGTTTGTCCGGCCGCTCAGGCAGGCCGGACACTGACCGCAGGCGACGTAGGGTATAACGGCAACCTGCTGTCCGCTTTTCAGATTAAGAATATTTTTACCCAGACCGATAATCTCACCGCATATTTCATGACCGAGCACGCGCGGATAGCTAAAAAAAGGTTGATTCCCTCCCCAGGCATGAATATCCGTACCACAAATCCCCACCGTTTTTATTTTAATAAGCACTTCATCATCGCCGGGAATGGGAATCTGGCGTTTTTCCCAGCGCAATATTTTGGGTTCCTGACACACTAATGTATTCATCGACGTCATAATAATTTCCTCCGTATTTGTTGGTTTAGATATCGATGAAAAACAGAGGTGAGAATAAATTCATTGCAAAAATTGTGAAATCTCGCGCACAAAACTGTTTTAAATCCGGTTTTAATAGCTAAAAAAATGGAGATGCATAATGAGCCGCTCGCAAAACCTTCGTCACAACGTCATTAACCAGGTCATAAACGATATGGCGCGCGGCTTTCTTCCGTCGCCGCTGCCCTCACAAAGCGCGCTGGCGGAGATGTACAACATCAGCCGCACCACCGTGCGCCATATCCTCAGCCACCTGTGCGAGCGCGGCGTGCTGCGCCAGAGCGGTCAGGACTACCAGATCCTTCGCCAGCCGGAGATGCAGGACGGCTTCGATGGCTCCAGCGCCTCGCTGGCCGAACAGAACCGTCTCTTCGAGCAGGCGTTTTACACCATGATTAACCAGCGCCAGCTGCGCGCCGGAGAGATATTTTCCGAGCTACAGCTGGCGCGTGCTGCCGGCGTCAGCCCGGTCGTGGTCAGGGAGTTTTTGTTGAAATTCAGCCGCTACAACCTGATTGAAAGTGAAAAGCGCGGCCAGTGGAATATGAAGAAGTTTGAGCAATCCTGGGCCGAGCAGCTGTTCGAACTGCGGGAAATGCTGGAAACCCACGCGCTACAGCACTTCCTCAACCTCCCGGACAACGACGCCCGCTGGCTGCAGGCGAAAACCCTGCTTGAGCGCCATCGCGCCCTGCGTGACAGCATCGGCGACAGCTTTCGTATGTTTTCCCAGCTCGATCGCGACTTTCATTCTCTGCTCCTGTCCGCGGCTGAGAATATATTTTTTAATCAATCACTTGAGATTATTTCCGTAATTTTTCACTTTCACTATCAGTGGGATGAGAGCGACCTTAAACAGCGCAATATCATCGCCATTGATGAACATATGACTATCCTGAGCGCGCTTATCTGCCGCAGCGATCTGGACGCCAACCTGGCGCTGCGTAACCACCTGAACTCGGCGAAGCAATCAATGATTAACTCGCTCAGGCAGAGCGAATCCCGGGCTTATTAAGTACCGATTAAAAACAGAAAATGATAATCAGCAGCACAGATCTCAAAACATAAACCAGCGCCAGAAAAAAGGTTATTTATGCTGAAAACAAGTCGACTTACTTTACTGTGAAATAGGTGGGTGGGGTTTAAACCATTCGATGTCACTTGTCGTTCAAATAGAATAACCAGGAGTCAGGCGTGGAATCACGAAATATCACTATCGACCCGCAGACAACCTTTGATAAAGGAAAGGCGGAGACGATGACTGTTCCGTTAGATAATACGTTAACGCGTAGTACTCGCATTAAAAAAATTCAGACAACGGCAATGATCCTGTTATTTCTGGCGGCGGTGATTAATTACCTCGACAGAAGTTCATTGTCCGTCGCGAACTTAACGATTCGCGAGGATCTGGGGCTCAGCGCCACCGAAATCGGGGCGCTGCTGTCCGTTTTCTCGCTGGCCTACGGCATCGCCCAGCTTCCCTGCGGGCCGCTGCTGGACCGTAAAGGTCCGCGCATCATGCTGGGGCTGGGGATGTTTTTCTGGTCGCTGTTTCAGGCGGTCTCGGGGATGGTGCACAGCTTTACCCAGTTCGTGCTGGTGCGTATCGGCATGGGGATCGGCGAAGCGCCGATGAACCCCTGCGGCGTCAAGGTGATCAACGACTGGTTTAATATCAAAGAGCGCGGCCGCCCGATGGGCTTCTTTAACGCCGCCTCGACGATTGGCGTCGCGATCAGCCCGCCGATCCTTGCCGCCATGATGCTGATGATGGGCTGGCGCGGGATGTTTATCACCATCGGCGTGCTGGGGATCTTCGTCGCTATCGGCTGGTATATGCTCTATCGCAACCGGGAAGATATCTCTCTCACCGCCGACGAGCAGGCCTACCTTAACGCCGGAAGCGTCAACGTTCGCCGCGACCCGCTGAGCTTTGCCGAATGGCGCAGCCTGTTTAAAAACAAAACCATGTGGGGAATGATGCTGGGCTTCAGCGGCATCAACTATACCGCGTGGCTGTATCTGGCGTGGCTGCCGGGCTACCTGCAAACGGCGTATAGCCTCGATCTGAAAAGTACCGGTTTTATGGCCGCCATTCCTTTCCTGTTCGGCGCCGCCGGGATGCTTATCAACGGCTACGTCACCGACTGGCTGGTTAAAGGCGGCATGGCGCCGATCAAAAGCCGTAAAATTTGCATTATTGCCGGGATGTTCTGCTCCGCCGCGTTTACGTTAATTGTGCCGCAGGCCACTACCTCTATCGCTGCGGTGCTGTTAATCGGTATGGCGCTGTTCTGCATCCACTTTGCCGGCACCTCCTGCTGGGGGTTGATTCACGTCGCGGTGGCCTCGAGAATGACCGCGTCCGTCGGCAGCATCCAGAACTTCGCCAGCTTTATCTGCGCCTCCTTCGCGCCGGTGGTGACCGGGTTTATCGTCGATACCACCCACTCATTCCAGCTGGCGCTGATTATCTGCGGCTGCGTGACCGCCCTCGGCGCGCTGGCCTATATTTTCCTGGTTCGTCAGCCGATTAGCGACCCGCGTAACGGCTGAATCTCAACGCCCTGCTGGCGGCGGGGCGCTCAACGTTGCGCTCATTTCATACTGTTTTAATGCCATGGGCGTATAGCCGGCGGCGTGAAACAGCGGCGTAAAGCGCTCCGGGATGGTCACCGAGGTCCCGAGCCCCGGAAAGCGTTTGGCGAGCGCCATCAGCATTTCCCGTCCCAGCCCGCGCCCGCGGGCGGCGGGATCGACCCATAAAAACTGCAGCTGCGGCCTGCTGGTTAAGGTCGCCAGCACGGCGAAAGCCTGTTGATGTAGGCTCAGCGCCCGGCACGGCAGGGTGCTGAAGGTGAGCGGGTCCATCAGCCACGGCAGCTGGCCGTTAATCTCGGCGCCGGCCCTGCGCGTCAGCGCCAGCACGTCATACTCCTGCAATACGGATGACTCCTCGCTCGCGGCCTGCACGCTCAGATAGCCGCACAGCCCGTGCCGCACCTCGAAGCCCAGCGATTGATACAGCGCCACCGCGGCGTGGTTGTCGCGGATAACCTCCAGCCACATCCGCCGTACGCCCTGCTCGCGCAGCGCGTCGATAAGCGGCGACATCAGCCGGCGGCCAACGCCCTTTCCGCGATACGCAGGCCGCACCGCGAACGCCGCCAGCCTGGCTTCATCGCCGCGGCGGGCGACGACCGCCATCGCCGCGGGGACATCTCCATCCAGCCAGACGCAGGAATCCAGCAGGCTCAGCCCTTCAGCGCTAAAACGCTGGACAAAAACCTCTACCGATAGCGTGACGGGAACCAGGTAATCTTCGAAACAGTCGCAAAGGATCGTCGTCAGCTGCGCGACGCTGAACTGGGTGGCGGAAACGGCGGTAAGCTCCATACATTTCTCCCGGAGGCTGCTATGCTGAGGTGATGAAAACTAACACTATAACCGCCGCCGCGACGTTACGCCTGACTGAGGAGAGAGACATCCCTCTTCTGCCCGCCATTGAGCGCTCGGCGGCCCAGGCTTTTCGCCAGATCCCGGCGCTGGCCTGGCTGGCGGAAAGCGAAGTGATAAGCCCCGAGCGCCACCGGCTGTTTCTTGAAACTGACCATAGCCTGCTGGCCGTGGCCGATGACCAACCGATAGGCTTCCTGCTGAGCGAACCGCTGGACGATGCGCTGTTTATCGTGGAGATCGCCGTTCATCAGGCGTGGCAGGGACGAGGCGTTGGCCGCATGATGCTGGAGCAGGTTATAGAGACAGCCCGCCAGGCGGCGTATCCGGCGGTCACGCTCACCACCTTCCGCGACGTGCCGTGGAACGCGCCGTTTTACACGCGCCTGGGGTTTTCAATGTTAAGCGAGCTAAGGCTACCGGCAGGGCTGGCGGCGAAAAGGGAGCTGGAAACGGAACACGGCCTGCCGCCGGAAACGCGCTGCGCCATGCGCTTAGCGCTGTAGCCTCCGGCGCTGATTTCAGCGGCAGAATATGGTACAAAGTACCATTCAAAACTTACCCGTTGATACCCGTATGTCCTGGTCAATCGATATCATTTCCTGCATTACCGATCGCTTTGTGGAACTCACGGCGACCGAAAAACGCATCGCGCAGTTTATTCTCGATGATGTCGCGGCGGCGGCGGAGCTGCCCATCGCG
This sequence comes from Klebsiella sp. CN_Kp113, assembly GCF_040064585.1. Taxonomy (NCBI): domain Bacteria; kingdom Pseudomonadati; phylum Pseudomonadota; class Gammaproteobacteria; order Enterobacterales; family Enterobacteriaceae; genus Klebsiella; species Klebsiella sp. CN_Kp113. The sequence continues at coordinate 87,158 of NZ_JBEAID010000020.1, forward strand.
GAGATGGCGCGCCTGACCCACACCAGCCAGGCCTCGGTCACCCGCTTTGCCCGGGCGCTCGGCTGCAAAGACGTCCGCGAGCTGAAGATGAAGCTCGCGCAATCCCTGGCGGTCGGGCAGCGATTTATCCTCGATGTTCCGGACCTTGAGGGCGTGCAGGGGATCTACGAGTCGATCATCGGCGTGCTGGAAACCAACCGCCGGGCGCTGGACATTGAAGCGCTGAAGCGCGCGGTGAGCTGGCTGAGCGACGCGCGGCAGATCCTGGCCCTCGGGATGGGCGGCGGCTCCACCATCTGCGCTCAGGAGATCCAGTACCGTCTGTTTCGCCTCGGCCTGCCGGTGGTCAGTCAGAACGACGGTCTGCTGGTGCGCATGATGAGCTCGGCGGTCACGCCAAAGGATGTGGTTATCGTGCTGTCCTTAGGCGGCTATACCCAGGAAATCATTGAAAGCGCGGCGATTGCCAGGCAGTACGGCGCAAAGGTCATTGCCATCACCCCCGCCGGAACGCCGCTGGCGGAGCAGGCGGATCTGGTGCTGCCGCTGCTGGTGCGCGAAAACGACTATATCTTCAAGCCCAGCACTTCACGCTATGCGATGCTGGCGATGGTTGACGTGCTGGCCACCGAACTGGCGATGGCCAACAAAACCCAGGCAAAGGGCAGGCTGCGCCGGATTAAGCTGGCGCTCGACAGCCATCGCGGAGGCGTCGACAGGCAGCCGCTGGGCGATTAACCGCTGCGGGCGGCGGCGATAAACCTCTCCGCCTGCTGACGGGTACGCTCCACGGCCTGCCCGGCGCGATACAGATCGCTTCCCAGACCGGCGCCGGCGCATCCCGCCTCGACCCAGCTCGCCAGATTCTCCGGCGTCACGCCGCCGACCGCCAGCACCGGCACCTCCGGCGGCAGCACCGCTTTCAGCGCCCGAATATAGTCCGGGCCGAAGGTGGAAGACGGGAAAATCTTCAGCCACTGCGCCCCGGCGTCCAGCGCGCTGAACGCCTCGGTCGCGGTAGCGCATCCTGCGCAGACCCGCATTCCGCGCGCCACCGCCCGGCGGATGGTCGCCGGCTGAGTATTCGGCGTCACGATAAGCTTCGCCCCGGCATCGGCCAGAAAATCGACCTGCTCCACCTTAAGCACCGTTCCCGCGCCAATCACCGCCTGCTCGCCAAAGCGCGCGGCCATCTGCGGAATGCTCTGCTGCCAGTCCGGTGAGTTAAGCGGAATTTCGATATAGCGAAATCCCGCCTTTATCAGCGTCTCAATATGCTCCGCCGCCTCAGCGGGGCGAATACCGCGTAAAATCGCTACCAGTTTAATCTTGTCCATGCATTATCCTCGCCATGCCGCCCAGCAGCGCCTCATCGCCGCTGCAACTGTTAACCGTCATTCCGCGCGCCCTCATCGCCCGGCTGTAGCGGGCATTCAGCGCCGGGTCGCCAACCAGCGTGACGCCGGAGGTACGGTAACGCTGCCCGAGGGTCGCCACCTCCGCGCCAATCAGCAGCCCGGAGAGATAGTCGCTGACCGAGGTTGCCGCCAGCGCCCCGAGTACCCGGGCAGCTCTGGCAACAAACAGTTCGCTAATCAGCGACGGCTGCGCCAGCCCTTTTTCCAGCCCCTGTTCAAACGCCGCCTCGTCCGCCTGCTGGGCCGGCAGCCCTTTGCCGATAAGCGATTGCGTCATCAGCAGATGGTGCAGTTCGCCGGTCATCGCCGTGGTAAAATGACGCACCATGCCGTCCGTCACCTGTACCCATTTGCAGTGGGTGCCCGGCAGCACGTAGCACTCCGCCGGCGCCAGCTCCATAGCCCCCAGCAGCTGCGTCTCTTCGCCGCGCATCACGTTGAACTCCCCGCCCTGGGCAATCTTGAGCCCGGGAATAATCCACACGCCTTCAGCCACGGCGCATCGCTGCTGCCCCGGCGCGTCGATCGCCGCCGGGCAGGCCATATACGGCACCGCTTGCCAGCCCGCATCGCTGCCGATCATCCCGGCCATCAGCACCGGCAGCATTTCGGCGCCGCGCCAGGGGGCCACATGCTCCGCGAATACGTCGGCGGGCGATCGTCCGTTCAGGCGGGTGATGCCCAGCGGCAGCTGCTTCGTCCCGACGCACTGGCCGTTGCGAATCAGCCAGCCGCGCAGCTGAGTAGAGCCCCAGTCGACGGCAATATAGTCCTTCATGGTGCTTCTCCCGAGGCCTGCACCGCCGTCTTCGCCGGAATCGCCTGCCCTTCCCGCTCTTGCGTAATCATTTCCAGCGCCTGCTGACGGCTGATTTTGCTGGCTGGCGTCATGACGGTGACAAAAATGGCGGAAACGAAGCTGCCGACGACCGACGGTATGCACGGGTTGCCCCAGTAAACCAGCCAGTCGGCTTTCATCAGAACTACAATCGACACCAGCATGCCGCTCAGCAGCGCGGTGAGCGCACCCTGCCAGTTAAAGCGCAGCCAGAAGCGGCCCAGAATTGAACAGACGAACAGCCCGGACATCAGCATGGAGATCATTTTGGTGATATAGCTGATGATATCGTTCGAGGTCAGGGCGAAGATCATCGCCAGGCCGATAACGAACGCCAGCATCCAGCGGGAGAGCGTTATCGCCTTATGCGCCGGCGGCATTTTTCCGGTAACGAGGGTGTAGACATCGCGCATCATGATGGCCACGGCGGCTATCGCATCGGAGCTGGCCGAAGACATGGTGGCGGAAAGCCCGGCAATCAGCACCACCAGACCCAGTATCGCCGGCAGGAAGCTGGTGGCGAACAGGAAGGCGTAGTTGCTGTTCTCAAGATGGGGGTTCATTGTCCATGCCGCCATGCCGATAATCGCCGGCAGCACCGAGAAAAACAGATACAGCACGCCGGTATAGACAAACGAGCGGCGCACCGAAGAGACATCTTTCCCCGAGTAAATACGCTGGCGATAGGAAGGGGTCGCCAGCACGCCGACGCCGATGACCATCGCCAGCGATAGCGCCGGAATGGCCCCCAGCTTATCGACCGCAAACAGGCTCATCGCCCTGGGATCCATCGCCTGTACGATGGCATCCCATCCGCCGACGTGAACCACCGCCAGAATCGCCATCAGGATAAAGCCGAAAAAGAGAATTAATGCCTGAATGGTATCCGTCCATACCACCGCAGAATAACCGCCGATGATGACGTAAATCGCAAAGGCCAGGGCAATAATAATTTTGGCCACCGTCAGATTTATCCCCGTCGCCCAGGATAAATACATGCTGCCGCCAAGAATATGCGCCCCCAGCCAGCCAATCGAGGCAACAAATATCATTATGCCAACGATATTTTTAATTAAATGGCTGCCGCCCGTATAATAAGAGAGCTCTTCGCTCATGGTCATAAAGCGCAGTTTACGCACCGGGGCAAACAGCCAGGCCACCAGCAAAATACCGATGGCTCCGCCCACGCCGTAGAGCATTCCGGCCCAGCCGTTGCTGTAGCCGAAGCCTACGGCGCCCATGCTTGAACCGGTCCCCACCATGGTCGCCACGGTGGAGCCCAGCGTCAGGAACAGCGGTAAGGAACGGCCGCCGAGTAAAAAATCTTCACCGCTTTTTTGATTACGCGACACGTACCAGCCAAGCCAAATCATGGCCAACGCGTAAATAATAAAGCCGACTAAAAAGATATGACTATTCATTATTCACATCCTGCCAGTTGAGTATGTAAAAGGTAAAAGGCTACGAAGCGCTGAATGAATTCAGCGCTCAAAAATCCTGTTTATATTTCTGGTTAATAAATTTTTATACGCTAGCCGCGTTATAACAGGTCACATCTACTTCGACTTTACAATCCACCACCAGGTCTGCGACGCAGCAGATACGGGCGGGCGGGTTGTCGCCAAAGAACTCGCGGAACACTTTATTGAAAGACTGGAAATAGCGCGCATCGGTGAGGATCACCTTGACGTGCACCACGTCGGCCAGGGTGTAGCCCGCTTCGGTCATGATATCCACGCAGTTCTGAATCGCCAGACGCGCCTGGTCGACAATCCCGCCTTCCACCACTTCACCGTCCTTCATCGGCGTCTGGCCGGAAACGTACAGCCAGCCCCCCGCCTCCACCGCGCGCGCGAACGGCAGATGCTGCCCGCCGGTGCCGGTACCGCCTTCTACGCCATAACGTTTAATACTCATTTTGCACTCCTTAGTTCATTTGGCGGCGCAGGAAACGCCCCGCGCGCCCGATAATCTTTTTGTCGCTGCCGTAGCTCATCACGCCGTTGACCATCACCGCCTCGATCCCCTCCGCCGGTTGTTTCGGGTCGGAGAAGCTGGCGACATCGCGCACCGTCTGCGGATCGAACAGCACCAGATCGGCAAAGTAGCCCACTTTCACCAACCCACGATCCGCCAGCTGGAAACGCGCCGCCGACAGCCCGGTCATTTTGTGGATAGCGGTGGTCAGCGGAAACAGCCGTTCATCGCGGCTGTAGTGGCCCAGGACCCGCGGGAACGCGCCCCACAGCCGCGGATGCGGCATCGGGTCGTTCGGCAGACCGTCGGAGCCGATCATGGTCACCGGGTAACGCAGCACCCGCCGTACGTCCTGCTCGTCCATGTTGTAGTAGATGGCGCCTGCGGGCATCAGCCGCGCCGCCGCCTCGTGCAGGCTAACCTGCCAGCCGTCGGCAATCTGCCGCAGGGTTTTCCCGGCCTGCTCGGGCTGCGCTTCCGACCAGGTGATGACGATCTCGAACTCATCGGTCACCTGCTTCATATCCAGCGTCGATGAGCTGGCGGAGTAGGGATAGCAGTCGCAGGCGATCTCCTGGCGCTGGCGCATCTCATCGAAGAAGGCCAGCGTCTCGCGGGTGCGGCCCCAGTTTTTCGCGCCGGCGCACTTATGATGCGAGACCACCACCGGCACGTTGCCGTGGCGGCCAATGCGGAACGCCTCGTCGAGCGCCTCCAGAATCGGCTCGAACTCAGAACGCAGGTGGGTGGTATAAATTCCCCCCTCCGCCGCCAGCTCCTCGGCCAGCGCCATCACCTCTTCGGTGGTGGACTGAAACGCGCTGGCGTAGGCCAGCCCGCTGCTCAGACCCAGTGCCCCCTGGCGCAGCGCGTCGCGCAGCTGCACCCGCATTCCGGCGATCTCGGTGTCCGTCGCCGGACGGAACAGATCGTCCATATGGTTATTGCGCAGCGCGGTATGGCCAATCAGCGTGCCGACGTTCAATGACGGCTTCGCCGCCTCCACCGCCTGGGCGTAAGCATCAACGGTGGGGTAAACAAAATGCTCCTGCTCGCCCAGCAGGTTCATCGGGTCAGGCACGCCGTCGCGCAGGGTCGCCGTCGCCGCGCTGATCCCGCAGTTGCCGACAATCACCGTCGTCACCCCCTGACTCAGCTTGGGCAAATAGGCCGGCATACGAATGACGTTGATGTCGTCATGGGTATGCACATCGATAAACCCGGGCGCCAGCACGCGCCCCTGCCCGTCAATCACCTGCTCCGCCGGCAGGTTCAGCGCCGGGGCCATATCTACAATCCGATCGCCCTTCACCGCCACGTCGCCGCGAAACTGCGGTCCGCCGCTGCCGTCAATGACCGTGACGTTTTTGAAAAGCCAGTTAACTTTCATCGCAATGACTCCCTTTCAACTCTGTCGACAAGTTAACCATTTACAAGGCGGAAAAACAGTGGAAAACTACGCAAAAACCAGATCAAATTGTGATACTTTTATTCACAAACAATAAAAATCACATATTAAATTTATATTTTTCAATTAATTAAAATTGATACTCAGCTTTATTCCGAGCATAAACCCTAAAAGGATAGTGTTATGAAATACCACTCCGATACGCTTATTCCGCACAAAGCCGCCGTGATGGCCGCTCCGGCAAATCTGCTGGCGGAGGAGGTCTGCCTCCCCGCCGCGCTGCTGAAAAAAACGGCGCTGGAAAATAACATCGCCTGGATGCAGCGCTACGCCGACGCGCGCGGCGTCTCGCTGGCGCCGCACGGTAAAACAACGATGACGCCGTGGATTTTTCAGGCCCAGCAGCGGGCGGGCGCATGGGGAATCGGCGTGGGCAGCGCCTGGCAGGCCAGCGCGGCGATGGCCAGCGGCGTTGAGCGCGTCCTGATGGTCAATCAGCTGGTCGGCAGGGCGAATATGCAGGCGGTATCGCGCCTGAAGGCGCATTACCGGGCGGCGGAGTTTATCTGCTGCATCGATAGCCTCGCCAACGCCCGCGCGCTGTCGGCCTTTTTCAGCGAACGGCGGCAAACGCTGGACGTGCTGATTGAGCTGGGCGTGGCCGGCGGGCGCTGCGGCTGCCGCAGCGTTGAGGATGCACAGGCTCTGGCGGAGGCCGTCGCGGACCTTCCGGGCCTTAAGCTGCGCGGACTTGAGCTGTATGAAGGGGTGTTGCACGGCGACGATCCGCAGCCGCAGGTGGAGGCTCTGCTGCGCCAGGCCGCCGATTTGGCCTGCCGGATGGAACATCTGGTTGAGGGGGAGTTTGTGCTGACCGGCGCCGGTACCGTCTGGTATGACGTGGTGTGCAATATCTGGCTGGCGGCGAAGAAACCGGCGCGCTGCCGGATCGTTATCCGTCCCGGCTGCTATATCACCCACGATCGGGGGATCTACGATATCGCGCAGAAAGCGCTGGTGGCGCGCGATCCGATCGCCTGCGATCTGGGCGGTGATTTAACCTCGGCGCTGGAGCTGATGGCGATGGTCCAGTCGGTGCCGGAAGCGGATCGCGCGGTGGTCAACTTCGGCAAGCGCGACTGCGCCTTCGACGCCGGACTGCCGCAGCCGATCGCTCGCTATCGCAACGGCGCGCAGCTGTCTGCGGCGGGGATCGAGAGCGTGGGGATCATGGATCAGCACTGTATGCTGCGCCTCGCGCCAGGCAGCGACGTGCAGGTCGGCGATATTCTGGTGTTCGGCACCTCGCATCCGTGCCTGACGTTTGATAAATGGAAAACCCTACTGCTGGTGGACGAGCAGTATAACGTGCTGGAAGAGCTCGATACCCTGTTCTGAGCGGCGGGGAATTCCCCGGATGGCGGCTGGCGCCTTATCCGGGCTACGGGATGGCACCGGCCCGTAGCCCCGGTAAGCACAGCGCGACCGGGGGAATATTTCTAGCTTCACGGAAGGAAAATTACGCTTCTTCCTCTCCACCCACCCCATTCCCCAGGGCGATAAACTCCTCCAGCAGCGCGGTAAGCTGACGCATTTTTTCGACGGTAAATTGGGCTTCTATCTGGCGATAGGCTTCTTCGACCTGGGCCTGGGCGCTTTCATACAGCTTCAGGCCCGCAGGCGTCAGCGAAACGTACAGCTTGCGCTGATCGTTAACCGGTTTTAAACGCAGCACCAGGCCGTCGCGCTCCATGCGGGTCAGAATACCGGTCAGGCTCGGACGTAAAATACAGGCGCGAAAGGCCAGATCGTGAAAATCCATCGACGGATTTTCGGCGAGGATGCGCACGATACGCCACTGCTGCTCGGTCAGATTGTGGCGTTTAACGATGGGCCGAAAGTGGGCCATCGCCGCTTCCCGCGCCTGCAGCAGCGCGATAGTTAACGAATCATGCATCACATACCTCTGAAATAAATCCCCAATCTGTTAATAAGTTAATAATTAGCGCTAATTCCTTCTGAAGGCAACCGGTTTCTGCCTCTGAAAAGTACCAGAAGGTACAAGAAAATTAATTATCTAATTGATTAACAACAAATAAAAAATATAACTGTAAATTTATTGTTAATCCGATCACAAAACATTCACTTCTGTTTGCCAAACCTTTCCGCAAAGCATAAAAGATGATCATTAACATATTAATGAATTAACTAACTTCCTAATTCCGTAGCAGAGGAGTGGTCAATGAAAGGTACCATCTTCGCCGTGGCGCTTAACCACCGCAGCCAGCTCGACGCCTGGCGCGAAGCGTTCCAGCAGGCCCCGTATAAAACCCCGCCGAAGACCGCGGTCTGGTTTATCAAACCGCGCAACACCGTTATCGGCGACGGCGAGAGCATTCCCTATCCGCAAGGCGAAACCGTGCAGAGCGGCGCCACCGTGGCGCTAATCGTCGGTAAAACCGCACGCAAAATCGCCGCGGAAGACGCTGCGGCTTATATTGCCGGGTACGCGCTGGCGAACGACGTCAGCCTGCCGGAAGAGAGCTTCTATCGTCCGGCCATCAAAGCCAAATGCCGCGACGGCTTCTGCCCGCTTGGCGCGCTCGCGCCGCTCAGCAACGTCGATAACCTGACCATCATCACCGAAATCAACGGTCGCGAGGCGGACAGCTGGAATACCGTCGATCTCCAGCGCTCCGCCGCCGAGCTGCTGAGCGCCCTGAGCGAATTCGCCACCCTCAATCCCGGCGATGCGATTCTGATCGGTACGCCCCACTCCCGCGTTACGCTGCGCCCCGGCGATCGCGTACGCATTCTCGCCGAGGGCTTCCCGGCGCTGGAAAACCCGGTGGTTGCTGAAGGAGAACTAGCATGAAACAGGCACGTATTGAGTGGCAGGGGCAACGGCACGATGTCCAGGTTGATGAACGCGGTCAGGTCCAGCTCGCCAACGGCAGGTTACTTCAGGAAGGCGAGTTTCGCTGGCTGCCGCCCGCCGACGGCACCCTGTTCGCGCTGGGCCTGAACTACGCCGATCACGCCAGCGAGCTGGCGTTTACGCCGCCAACCGAGCCGCTGGTATTTATCAAAGCGCCCAACACCTTTATCGGCCACCGCCAGGAGTCGGTGCGCCCGGATAACGTCGAGTACATGCACTACGAGGCTGAACTGGTGGTGGTGATCGGCAAAACCGCGCGTAAGGTCACCGAAGCCGACGCCATGGAGTACGTAGCCGGGTACACCGTCTGCAACGACTACGCCATCCGCGACTACCTGGAAAACTACTATCGTCCCAACCTGCGGGTCAAAAGCCGCGACACCCTGACGCCGATAGGCCCGTGGATCGTCAGCAAAGAGACGATCCCCGATCCGCACAACCTGGCGCTGTGCACCTGGGTCAATGGCGAACTGCGCCAGCAGGGCACCACCGCCGATCTGATCTTCAGCATTCCGTTCCTGATCGCTTACCTCAGCGAATTTATGACCCTGCAGCCGGGCGACATGATCGCCACCGGCACGCCGAAGGGGCTGTCGGACGTGGTGCCGGGCGATGAAGTGATCGTCGAAGTGGAAGGCGTCGGCCGCCTGGTCAACCACATCATTAGCCAGCAGGCATATGAGGAGAAGCTGTCATGAAAAAAATTAACCACTGGATCAACGGCAAAAACGTCGCCGCCGCGGAATATTTCCACACCACTAATCCGGCCACCGGCGAAGTGCTGGCGGAAGTCGCCTCCGGCGGCGCCGACGAGGTGAATCAGGCGGTGGCGGCGGCGAAAGAGGCGTTCCCGAAATGGGCCAATCTGCCGATGAAAGAGCGCGCGCGTCTGATGCGCCGGCTGGGAGATCTGATCGACCAGAACGTCCCGGAGATCGCCGCCATGGAGACCGCCGATACCGGCCTGCCGATCCACCAGACCAAAAACGTGCTGATCCCGCGCGCCTCGCACAACTTCGAATTCTTCGCCGAAGTGTGCCAGCAGATGAACGGCAAGACCTACCCGGTTGACGACAAGATGCTCAACTACACCCTCGTGCAGCCGGTCGGCGTCTGCGCGCTGGTGTCGCCGTGGAACGTGCCGTTTATGACCGCCACCTGGAAGGTGGCGCCGTGCCTCGCGCTGGGCAATACCGCGGTGCTGAAGATGTCCGAACTGTCGCCGCTAACCGCCGACCGTCTTGGCGAGCTGGCGCTGGAGGCGGGTATTCCGCCGGGGGTGCTGAACGTGGTTCAGGGCTACGGCGCGACGGCGGGCGATGCGCTGGTCCGCCACCATGACGTACGCGCGGTCTCGTTCACTGGCGGTACCGCCACCGGGCGCAACATCATGAAAAACGCCGGGCTGAAAAAGTACTCCATGGAGCTGGGCGGCAAATCGCCGGTGCTGATTTTCGAAGACGCCGATATTGAGCGCGCCCTCGACGCCGCGCTATTCACCATTTTCTCGATCAACGGCGAACGCTGCACCGCCGGCTCGCGCATTTTCATTCAGCAGAGCATCTACCCCGAGTTCGTTAAACGCTTCGCCGAGCGGGCTAACCGCCTGCGCGTCGGCGACCCCACCGACCCGAATACCCAGGTGGGCGCGCTGATTAGCCAGCAGCACTGGGAGAAAGTCTCCGGCTATATCCGCCTCGGCATTGAAGAAGGGGCGACCCTGCTGGCCGGCGGCGCGGATAAGCCCGCCGATCTGCCCGCCCATCTGAGAAACGGCAACTTCCTGCGGCCAACGGTGCTGGCGGACGTCGATAACCGCATGCGCGTGGCGCAGGAAGAGATTTTTGGCCCGGTAGCCTGTCTGCTGCCGTTTAAAGACGAGGCGGAAGGTCTGCGCCTGGCCAACGACGTGGAGTACGGCCTCGCCTCTTATATCTGGACCCAGGACGTCAGCAAGGTACTGCGCCTGGCGCGCGGCATCGAAGCCGGAATGGTGTTCGTCAACACCCAGAACGTCCGCGACCTGCGTCAGCCGTTCGGCGGCGTGAAGGCCTCCGGTACCGGCCGCGAAGGCGGCGAATACAGTTTTGAAGTGTTCGCTGAAATGAAAAACGTCTGCATCTCGATGGGCGACCATCCGATCCCAAAATGGGGAGTCTGATATGGGAAAGTTAGCGTTAGCAGCAAAAATTACTCACGTACCGTCGATGTATCTCTCTGAACTGCCGGGTAAAAACCACGGCTGCCGCCAGGGAGCCATCGATGGGCATAAAGAAATCGGCAAGCGGTGCCGCGAGCTGGGCGTGGATACCATCATCGTTTTTGATACCCACTGGCTGGTTAACAGCGCCTACCACATCAACTGTGCCGACCATTTCCAGGGCGTCTACACCAGCAACGAGCTGCCGCATTTTATTCGCGACATGACCTATGACTACGACGGTAACCCGGCGCTCGGCCACCTGATCGCCGACGAAGCGGTCAAACTCGGGGTCCGCGCCAAAGCGCATAACATTCCGAGCCTGAAGCTGGAGTACGGCACCCTGGTGCCGATGCGCTATATGAACAGCGATAAGCATTTCAAAGTGGTCTCTATCTCGGCGTTCTGTACTGTCCATGATTTTGCCGACAGCCGCAGGCTGGGCGAAGCCATTCTTAAAGCTATCGAGAAATATGACGGCACCGTGGCGGTCTTTGCCAGCGGCTCGCTGTCGCACCGTTTTATCGACGACCAGCGCGCCGAAGAGGGGATGAACAGCTATACCCGCGAGTTCGATCACCAGATGGACGAACGGGTCGTGAAGCTGTGGCGCGAAGGCAAATTCAAAGAGTTCTGCACCATGCTGCCGGAGTACGCCGACTACTGCTTCGGCGAAGGCAATATGCACGACACGGTGATGCTGCTGGGCCTGCTGGGCTGGGACAAATACGACGGCAAAGTAGAGTTTATTACCGAGCTGTTCGCCAGCTCCGGCACAGGCCAGGTCAACGCCGTCTTCCCTCTGCCGGAAACGGCGTAAGGAGCACGCAGAATGCCGCATTTTATCGCTGAATGTACCGACAACATCCGCGAGCAGGCTGATTTACCGGGCCTGTTCGGCAAAGTGAACGCCGCGCTGGCGGCCACCGGCATCTTCCCCATCGGCGGCATTCGCAGCCGCGCCATCTGGCTGGATACCTGGCAGATGGCCGACGGCCAGCACGATTACGCCTTTGTGCATATGACGCTGAAAATTGGCGCCGGACGCAGCCTGGAGAGCCGCCAGGACGTGGGCGATATGCTGTTCACGCTGATCAAAGCCCATTTCGCCGCGCTGATGGAGAGCCGCTATCTGGCGCTGTCGTTTGAGATTGATGAACTGCACCCGACGCTGAACTACAAGCAGAACAACGTGCACGCCTTGTTTAAATAGCGTGCGGCCGGTCAGGCCCTCTCCCGCCGGGAGAGGGCGAAACGACGCCGGCTTTTATTTCCGGCACAGCAGCACCTAATGACGTAACAGGAAGCAACTATGCTCGATAAACATACCCATACCCTGATCGCCCAGCGGCTAAACCAGGCGGAAAAACAGCGTGAACAGATCCGCGCTATTTCGCTGGATCACCCGACGATCACTATCGAAGATGCCTACGCGGTACAGCGCGAATGGGTAAATATGAAAATCGCCGAAGGCCGCGTGCTGAAAGGACATAAAATCGGCCTGACCTCAAAAGCAATGCAGGCCAGTTCGCAAATCAGCGAACCGGACTACGGCGCGCTGCTGGACGATATGTTTTTCCACGACGGCGGCGATATCCCTACCGACCGCTTTATCGTCCCGCGTATCGAAGTGGAGCTGGCCTTCGTGCTGGCCAAACCGCTGCGCGGCCCCCACTGCACCCTGTTCGACGTCTACAACGCCACCGACTACGTGATCCCGGCGCTGGAGCTGATTGACGCCCGCTGCCACAACATCGACCCGGAAACCCAGCGCCCGCGCAAAGTCTTCGACACCATCTCCGATAACGCCGCCAACGCCGGGGTGATCCTCGGCGGCCGCCCGATTAAACCCGACGAGCTGGATCTGCGCTGGATCGCCGCCCTGCTCTATCGCAACGGCGTGATTGAAGAGACCGGCGTCGCCGCGGGGGTGCTGAATCACCCGGCCAACGGCGTGGCCTGGCTGGCGAACAAGCTGGCGCCGTACGACGTCCAGCTGGAAGCCGGGCAGATTATTCTCGGCGGCTCCTTTACCCGTCCGGTACCGGCGCGCAAGGGCGACACCTTCCACGTCGACTACGGCAACATGGGCGCGATTAGCTGCCGCTTTGTCTAGGAGAAACTTGATGCATAACGCCTTTAAAGACGCCTTAAAAGCGGGTCGTCCGCAGATTGGCCTGTGGCTGGGGCTGACCAGCAGCTACAGCGCCGAGCTGCTGGCCGGGGCCGGGTTCGACTGGCTGCTGATCGACGGCGAGCATGCGCCAAACAGCGTGCAGACAATCCTGACCCAGCTACAGGCGATCGCTCCCTACCCCAGCCAGCCGGTGGTGCGGCCGTCGTGGAACGACCCGGTGCAGATTAAACAGCTGCTGGATATCGGCGCGCAAACCCTGCTGGTGCCGATGGTGCAGAACGCCGACGAAGCGCGGCTGGCGGTGAAAGCCACCCGCTACCCGCCCGCGGGCATTCGCGGCGTCGGCAGCGCGCTGGCCCGCGCCTCGCGCTGGAACCGCGTCCCGGATTATCTCCATCAGGCCAACGACGCGATGTGCGTGCTGGTGCAGATCGAAACCCGCGAAGCGCTCAACAATCTGCCGCAGATCCTCGATGTCGAGGGCGTGGACGGCGTGTTTATTGGCCCGGCGGATCTGAGCGCCGATATGGGCTTCAGCGGCAACCCGCAGCACCCGGAAGTGCAGGCCGCCATTGAGCGCGCCATCGGGCAAATTCGCGCGGCGGGCAAAGCGCCGGGGATCCTGATGGCCAGCGAGCCGCTGGCGAAGCGCTACCTGGAACTCGGCGCGCTGTTTGTCGCCGTCGGCGTCGATACCACCCTGCTGGCCCGCGGCGCGGAAGCGCTGGCGGCGCGATTTGGCGCGGAAAAAACCGCCCAGGGTTCGTCAGGCGTCTATTAATACCCGCAGTACCCTACAAAATTCCCATTAGAGGAAAATGATAATGAGCGATACATCATCTGCCATCCCGGAAAAGTTCGATCCGGCTAATCAGCACAAGCAGCTGACGGCGCAGCAGCAGTCGGTTATCAACAAGCTCTTTCGCCGCCTGATCGTCTTTTTGTTCGTGCTGTTTATCTTTTCGTTTTTAGATCGCATCAATATCGGTTTTGCCGGGCTGACCATGGGCCAGGATCTGGGCCTTAACGCCACCATGTTTGGTCTTGCCACCACCCTGTTTTACGCCACCTACGTGATATTCGGCATTCCCAGCAACGTGATGCTCAGCATCGTTGGCGCTCGCCGCTGGATCGCCACCATCATGGTGCTGTGGGGCATCGCCTCCACCGCCACCATGTTCGCGACCGGACCGAACAGTCTTTATATCCTGCGCATGCTGGTGGGGATCACCGAGGCCGGTTTTCTGCCCGGCATTCTGCTCTATCTGACCTACTGGTTCCCGGCCTTTTTCCGCGCCCGCGCCAACGCGCTGTTTATGATCGCGATGCCGGTGACCACCGCGCTGGGGTCGATCGTCTCCGGCTATATCCTGTCGATGGACGGCCTGCTGAACCTGCACGGCTGGCAGTGGCTGTTCCTGCTGGAAGGCTTCCCGTCGGTGCTGCTCGGTATTATGGTCTGGTTCTGGCTTGATGATTCGCCGTCGAAGGCGAAATGGCTGACCGCGGACGATAAAAAATGCCTGCAGGAGATGATGGATAACGACCGCCTGACGCTGGTCCAGCCGGAAGGGGCGATCAGCCATCACGCCATGCAGCAGCGCAGCCTGTGGCGGGAAGTGTTCACGCCGATCGTGCTGATGTACACCCTGGCCTATTTCTGCCTGACCAATACGCTCAGCGCGATCAGCATCTGGACGCCGCAGATCCTCAAAAGCTTTAACGAAAGCAGCAGCAATATCACCATCGGCCTGCTGGCGGCGATCCCGCAGATTTGTACCATTCTGGGGATGATCTACTGGAGCCGCCACTCCGATAAACATCAGGAGCGTAAGCACCACACCGCCCTGCCGTTCCTGTTCGCCGCCGCGGGCTGGCTGCTGGCGTCGGCCACCGATCACAACCTGATCCAGCTGCTCGGGATCGTGATGGCCTCCACCGGATCGTTTAGCGCAATGGCCATTTTCTGGACCACGCCGGATCAGTCGATCAGCCTGCGCGCCAGAGCGATCGGCATCGCGGTGATCAACGCGACGGGTAATATCGGATCGGCGCTCAGCCCCTTTATGATCGGCTGGCTGAAGGATATTACCGGCAGCTTCAGCAGCGGCCTGTGGTTCGTCGCCGCCCTGCTGGTCATCGGCGCGATGATTATCTGGGTGATTCCGATGAAAGGAACGCGTCCGCGCGCGACGCCGTAAGGAGCCGCCATGTGCCAGAGCCCGATAGCCAATATCGATATTAATAAAGAGTACGATGAGAGCCTGGGGACGGAAGATGTGCATTATCAATCGTTTGCCAGGATGGCGGAGTTCTTTGGCCGCGATATGCAGGCGCACCGTCACGACCAGTATTTTCAGATGCACTTTCTCGATACCGGGCAGATTGAGCTGCAGCTCGACGATCATCGCTATTCGGTGCAGGCGCCGCTGTTTGTCCTGACGCCGCCCTCGGTGCCGCACGCTTTTATCACCGAGTCCGATAGCGACGGTCACGTGCTGACGGTGCGCGAGGATCTGGTCTGGCCGCTGCTGGAGGTGCTCTATCCCGGCACGCGGGAGGCTTTCGGTCTGCCGGGCATCTGCCTGTCGCTGGCCGACAGGCCCGAGGAGCTGGCGGCGCTGGCGCACTACTGGCGGCTGATTGAACGGGAATCGACGTCCCAGCTGCCGGGGCGGGAACATACCCTGACGCTGCTGGCGCAGGCGGTGTTCACCCTGCTGCTGCGCAACGCGAAGCTTGACGATCACGCGGCCAGCGGGATACGCGGCGAGCTCAAGCTGTTCCAGCGGTTTAACCAGCTGATCGACGGCCACTACCATCAGCACTGGACGGTGCCGGATTACGCCAGCGAGCTGCATCTGACCGAATCCCGGTTAACCGATATCTGCCGCCGCTTCGCCAACCGGCCGCCCAAACGGCTGATTTTCGACAGGCAGCTGCGCGAAGCCAAGAGGCTGCTGCTCTTTTCCGACAGCGCGGTCAACGAGATAGCCTGGCAGCTGGGCTTTAAGGATCCGGCCTATTTTGCCCGCTTTTTTAACCGCTTAGTCGGCTGCTCGCCGAGCGCGTTCAGAACGCAAAAAGTACCGGTATCATAAGATCTTACCGGGGACGGCGCGGCGAGTTCGCAGCCGTCTGAGAGGCGGTAGCCCGGGCAAAGCGCGTCAGGCGCCGCCCCCGGGAGCAGAGCGCAGAGTCGCTGAATTTCCCGGAGGCGATGCTGCGCATCTGTCCGGCCTACAAATTCAAAACCCGCCCTGGCTTGTCGTCGGATCATCGGGGAGCCAGGCCGGAAAATAGAAAAACCAACCCCCGATCACATAACCCAACCCCGCCTGAAAAGTACCGACCGTTGACCTAAAAGTCTCTTCACGAAAGCCGCGTTAACCGCTTCAATTGAACAACAAAAACAAAACATAAATTTAACATCGCATTCCGATTAATACTGAAGAGGTCACCTATGAAACCTGAAAATTTCCGTGCCGACGCTAAACGCCCGTTAACCGGTGAAGAGTACCTGAAGAGCCTGCAGGACGGCCGCGAAATCTATATCTACGGCGAACGCGTTAAGGACGTGACCACCCACCCGGCGTTCCGCAACGCCGCCGCCTCCGTCGCCCAGATGTACGACGCGCTGCATAAACCCGAGCTGCAGGATACCCTGTGCTGGGGCACCGATACCGGCAGCGGCGGCTATACCCACAAGTTCTTCCGCGTCGCGAAAAGCGCCGACGATCTGCGCCAGCAGCGCGACGCTATCGCCGAATGGTCGCGCCTGAGCTACGGCTGGATGGGCCGTACCCCGGACTACAAAGCCGCGTTCGGCTGCGCGCTCGGCGCAAACCCGGGATTTTACGGTCAGTTTGAACAGAACGCCCGTAACTGGTACACCCGCATCCAGGAAACAGGCCTCTACTTTAACCACGCCATCGTCAACCCGCCCATCGACCGCCATAAGCCGGCCGACGAAGTGAAAGACGTCTATATCAAGCTGGAGAAAGAGACCGATGCCGGGATCATCGTCAGCGGCGCGAAAGTGGTAGCCACCAACTCGGCGCTCACCCACTACAACATGATTGGCTTCGGCTCGGCGCAGGTGATGGGCGAAAACCCGGACTTCGCGCTGATGTTCGTCGCGCCGATGGACGCCGAAGGGGTCAAGCTTATCTCCCGCGCCTCCTATGAGCTGGTCGCCGGAGCAACCGGATCGCCCTACGATTATCCGCTCTCCAGCCGCTTCGACGAGAACGATGCGATCCTGGTGATGGATAATGTGCTGATCCCATGGGAAAACGTGCTGATCTATCGCGACTTCGATCGCTGCCGCCGCTGGACGATGGAGGGCGGTTTCGCCCGCATGTATCCGCTACAGGCCTGCGTGCGTCTGGCCGTGAAGCTCGATTTCATCACCGCCCTGCTCAAGCGCTCGCTGGAGTGTACCGGAACCCTGGAGTTCCGCGGCGTGCAGGCGGATCTCGGCGAAGTGGTGGCCTGGCGCAATATGTTCTGGGCGCTGAGCGATTCGATGTGCGCCGAAGCCACGCCGTGGGTTAACGGCGCGTATCTGCCGGATCACGCCGCGCTGCAAACCTATCGCGTGATGGCGCCGATGGCCTACGCCAAAATCAAAAACATTATTGAACGCAACGTCACCAGCGGCCTGATCTATCTGCCGTCCAGCGCCCGCGATCTCAATAATCCGCAGATCAACGAATATCTGGCGAAATACGTGCGCGGATCGAACGGCATGGATCACGTCGAGCGCATCAAGATCCTCAAACTGATGTGGGACGCCATCGCCAGCGAGTTTGGCGGCCGTCATGAACTGTACGAAATCAACTACTCCGGTAGCCAGGATGAGATTCGCCTGCAGTGCCTGCGTCAGGCGCAGAGCTCCGGCAACATGGACAAAATGATGGCGATGGTGGATCGCTGCCTGTCCGAGTACGACCAGAACGGCTGGACGGTGCCGCATCTGCACAACAATACCGATATCAACATGCTGGATAAGCTGCTGAAGTAACCGGCAGCGGGAGGTCACAATGCAATTAGATGAACAACGTCTGCGTTTTCGCGATGCCATGGCCAGTCTGTCGGCCGCCGTTAACGTCATCACCACCGAAGGCGAGGCGGGCCGCTGCGGTATCACCGCCACCGCGGTCTGTTCGGTGACCGATACGCCGCCGTCGGTAATGGTCTGCATCAACGCTAACAGCGCGATGAATCCGGTGTTCCAGGGCAACGGCAAGCTGTGCATCAACGTGCTGAACCACGAGCAAGAGGAGATGGCCCGCCACTTCGCCGGCATGACCGGGATGACGATGGACGACCGTTTCGGCCTCAGCGGCTGGCAAAAAGGCGCGCTGGGCCAGCCGGTGCTGAAAGGCGCGCTGGCGAGCCTTGAGGGCGAGATTAGCCAGGTGCAGACCATCGGTAGCCACCTGGTCTATCTGGTGGAAATCAGGAACATTACCCTGAGCCAGCAGGGCCACGGGCTGATCTACTTTAAGCGCCGCTTCCATCCGGTGATGATGGAGATGGACGTCGTGGCGTAGTTTTGCCTTCCCCTCTCTCGCGGGAGAGGGGATTACCTCGCTTCCCCCCATCGTCACGGCGGGAATATTCCTGTGATCTCAATCACATATTTACGGACACCCGTTCTTATCCCCAACCGCTTACCCTCGCAAGTGACCGCTTAACCCCGGATATAACCACTCACAGATTTACCCAACTTTACGCGCGCGACGTTCTGGCAAGATGGTCCCCAGCATAGCTAATCAATGCCTCCTCAAACCCTAACTAAACCCAGACGGCTTCGGCCCATTATTCATCTTATTAAGCCAGGTTTTACTATGGATACTAAAAAGTTATTCAAGCACATACCCTGGGTGATTCTTGGAATCATCGGGGCATTTTGCCTCTCGGTCGTCGCTCTGCGCCGCGGCGAGCACGTCAGTGCGCTGTGGATCGTGGTGGCCTCGGTTTCCGTCTACCTCGTCGCCTACCGTTATTACAGCCTGTACATTGCGCAAAAGGTCATGAAGCTCGACCCTACGCGCTCCACGCCTGCGGTGATTAATAACGATGGCCTGAACTACGTTCCGACCAACCGCTACGTGCTGTTCGGCCACCACTTTGCCGCGATTGCCGGCGCCGGTCCGCTGGTGGGCCCGGTGCTCGCCGCGCAGATGGGCTACCTGCCGGGTACCCTGTGGCTGCTGGCGGGCGTCGTGCTGGCAGGGGCGGTGCAGGACTTTATGGTGCTGTTCATCTCCTCGCGCCGTAACGGTGCCTCGCTGGGGGAAATGATCAAGCAGGAGATGGGTCCGGTGCCGGGTTCCATCGCGCTGTTCGGCTGCTTCCTGATAATGATCATCATCCTTGCGGTGCTGGCGTTAATCGTGGTGAAAGCGCTGGCGGAAAGCCCGTGGGGCGTCTTCACCGTCTGCTCGACCGTGCCGATCGCCCTGTTTATGGGGATCTACATGCGCTTCCTGCGCCCGGGCCGCGTAGGCGAAGTATCGGTGATTGGTATCGTCCTGCTGGTAGCGTCGATTTACTTCGGCGGCGTGATTGCCCACGACCCGTACTGGGGCCCGGCGCTGACCTTTAAAGACACCACCATTACCTTTACCCTGATTGGCTACGCGTTTATCTCAGCGCTGCTGCCGGTCTGGCTGATTCTGGCGCCGCGCGACTACCTGGCGACCTTCCTGAAAATTGGCGTTATCGTCGGCCTGGCGCTGGGCATTGTTATCCTCAACCCGGACCTGAAAATGCCGGCGGTGACCCAGTACATTGACGGTACCGGTCCGCTGTGGAAAGGCGCGCTGTTCCCGTTCCTGTTTATCACTATCGCCTGCGGCGCGGTCTCCGGCTTCCACGCCCTGATCGCCTCCGGCACCACGCCGAAGCTGCTGGCTAACGAAACCGACGCCCGCTTTATCGGCTACGGCGCAATGCTGATGGAGTCCTTCGTGGCGGTGATGGCGCTGGTAGCGGCCTCAATTATCGAACCGGGCCTCTACTTCGCGATGAACACCCCGCCGGCGGGTCTGGGCATCACCATGCCGAACCTGCACGAAATGGGCGGTGAGAACGCCGCGCTGATTGCCGCGCAGCTGAGGGATGTCACCGCACACGCGGCGGCGACCGTCAGCTCCTGGGGCTTCGTGATCTCACCTGAGCAAATCCTGCAAACCGCGAAAGATATCGGCGAACCGTCGGTACTGAACCGCGCGGGCGGCGCGCCGACGCTGGCCGTGGGTATCGCTCACGTGTTCCACAAAATCATCCCGATGGCGGATATGGGCTTCTGGTACCACTTCGGTATTCTGTTTGAAGCGCTGTTTATCCTTACCGCGCTGGATGCCGGTACCCGTGCAGGCCGCTTTATGCTGCAGGATCTGCTGGGCAACTTCGTGCCGTTCCTCAAGAAAACCGACTCGCTGGTGGCCGGTGTTATCGGTACCGCGGGCTGCGTCGGCCTGTGGGGCTACCTGCTGTATCAGGGCGTGGTCGACCCGCTGGGCGGCGTGAAGAGCCTGTGGCCGCTGTTCGGTATCTCTAACCAGATGCTGGCCGCCGTGGCGCTGGTGCTCGGCACCGTGGTGCTGGTCAAAATGCAGCGCACCAAATATATCTGGGTCACCGTGATCCCGGCCGCATGGCTGCTGCTGTGCACCACCTGGGCGCTGGGCCTGAAACTGTTCAGCACCAATCCGCAGATGGAAGGCTTCTTCTTCATGGCGCAGCAGTATAAAGAGAAGATCGCCGCCGGCGGCGAACTGACCGCGCAGCAGATTGCCAACATGAACCATATCGTGGTGAACAACTACACCAACGCGGGTCTGAGCATTCTGTTCCTGGTGGTGGTCTACAGCATCATCTTCTACGGCATCAAAACCTGGCTCAACGTGCGCAACAATAAAGTGCGTACCGACAAAGAGACCCCGTACATGCCGGTACCGGAAGGCGGCGTGAAGACCTCTTCGCATCACTAAACCTTAATGCCGGATGGCGCTACGCTTATCCGGTCTACACAAACGAATGTTTGTAGGCCGGATGAGGCGCTAGCCGCCATCCGGCTTTATTCGTTCTCTGGGACTCACAATGTTTGGTAACTTAGGTCAGGCAAAAAAATACCTCGGTCAGGCAGCGAAAATGCTGATTGGCATTCCGGATTACGATAATTACGTCGAGCATATGCAGACTAACCATCCGGACAAGCCGTACATGACCTACGATGAATTCTTTCGCGAACGCCAGCAGGCCCGCTACGGCGGCGACGGCAAAGGCGGCGTACGCTGCTGCTAATGGAGGCAAACATGGCACCGATTGCAGTCACCCTGCTCACCGGTTTTCTTGGCGCGGGTAAAACCACCCTGCTGCGCCATATCCTGAACGAACGGCACGGCTTTAAAATTGCCGTTATCGAAAACGAATTTGGCGAAGTCGCCGTCGATGACCAGCTTATCGGCGATCGCGCCACGCAGATTAAAACCCTGACCAACGGCTGCATCTGCTGTACCCGTTCCAACGAACTGGAAGACGCCCTGCTCGATCTGCTCGACAGCCGCGATCGCGGAGAAATTGATTTTGACCGGCTGGTGATCGAATGCACAGGCATGGCCGACCCCGGCCCGATCATCCAGACCTTTTTCTCTCACGATGTGCTGTGTGAACGCTATCTGCTGGATGGCGTGATTGCGCTGGTTGACGCGGTGCATGCCGACCAGCAGATGAATCAGTTCACCATTGCCCAGTCGCAGGTGGGCTACGCCGATCGTATCCTGCTCACCAAAACTGACATGGCGGGCGACAGCGACAAGCTCCGCGAACGGCTGATGCGTATTAACGCCCGCGCGCCGATTTACAACGTCACCCACGGCGATATCGACCTGAATCTGCTGTTTAACACCAGCGGCTTTATGCTGGAAGAGAACGTGGTCAGCAGCAAACCGCGCTTCCACTTTATGGCCGATAAGCAGAACGACGTGTCGTCTATCGTGGTGGAGCTGGATTATCCGGTGGATATCAGCGACGTCTCGCGGGTGATGGAAAACCTGCTGCTCACCTTTGCTGAACAGCTGATGCGCTATAAAGGGATGCTGTGGATCGACGGCGAGCCCAACCGCCTGCTGTTCCAGGGCGTTCAACGGCTATACAGCGCCGACTGGGACCGGCCGTGGGGCGATGAGCGGCCGCACAGTACCCTGGTGTTTATTGGAATACAGCTTCCGGAAGATGAGATTCGCACCGCATTTGCGAGCCTGCGCAAGTAGTCATGTCGCATTCCCCCTCTTCTGGAGGGGGAATGCGCGGCTGAAATGTAAAATTCCGTTCTTATATGTAACAGTAGAAATGTTTTTGGAAATAATTAGAAAGCCAATTATTGCGTCCACAACCGCTTTTTCGCGCCTGTTCAGCGAATATTTAGCCAAAAGATTCAACTCACGCTCAACGGCTAAAGATTACCCATTGACTCCACAGTAAAAACAACTAACAAACAACACAAATAAATATATCTAATAACAAAATTAGCATAAAACAGCCATCACTCGCTGATTTGCAGTCATAAAAATCGATTGTTAAGGTGCCCTCCGCGTAATGTAATGATGAGGCATAAAACATGAAAAAGCTGAATATCCTTCTTCTCTCGGCGTTGACTGCCGTCTCGGGATCCGCACTCGCGATGGGCGGCACCGTTGAGCAGGGCAAGAACTTCACCAACCTGAATCTGGAAATGGGGAAATCCTCCTCTGGCCTGTATGTGGAAAGCAACTGGCTCAAAAATACCGATGACGGTACCCAGACAGGCGGCGTAGGCGCGGGTTATAACCTGGAACTCGGCCCGGTAATGTTCAATGCCGGCGCGAAAGCCATCTACCTCGGTCCTAAAAAAGGCGATAACGGCGTGGCCTTCCCCATCGGCGGCGGCGTCAACGTGGCCCTGACCGACAGCATCCATCTCTATGGTGAGGGCTATGCCGCACCGGAGGGCCTGAACAATAGCGTCAAAAACTACGTTGAAGCCAACGGCGGCGTAAGCTGGACGCCAATCACCCCGGTCACGCTGAAAGTGGGCTATCGCCATGTCAGCGTCGACGGCAAAGATGGCCGCCCGGGCCACACGCTGATTGACGGCGCCTATGTCGGCGGCGGGGTTACCTTCTGATGAACGGCCGCTTCGCCGCGCTTTGCGTTCTGAGCTTCACCGTGCTGCTGTCAGGCTGCGTCCAGTACAAATGGGTGAAGCCGGGAGTCAGCGATACGGAGATGAGTAAAAAGCTCACGGAGTGCGAAGCGCAGGCGCTGATCGATCTCCCCCCGGATAACGTCGTCACCGGTTCAAGCTCGGAAAAAACGGACAAAAAGAACAAGAAAAAGGATATTTCCACCAGCTATACGGTTGAGGACGCCAATGAGGGGCGCAGGGATACGCTCGTCGACAGCTGCATGTTTAAGAGCGGCTGGGATAAGATTGAAGTTCAGTGAACGCCAAAAAAAACCTGCCAGATGGCAGGTTTTTGTCTTCACGCCGTTATTTATGCACGACCACCAGCTTCTGATTCACAAACTCTTTAATCCCGAGATCGGAAAGCTCGCGGCCAAACCCGGAGCGCTTAACGCCGCCAAACGGCAGCTCCGGAGCGGTATCGGTTAGCCAGTTGATATAGACCATACCGGTTTCAATCCGCGACGCCATGCGTTTCGCCCTTTCGATATCCTGGCTGAATACGGCTCCGCCAAGGCCATAGTGCGAATCGTTGGCCAGCTTCATCGCCTCATCGTCATCTTTCACCACGTAGATTTGCGCGACCGGGCCGAAGAACTCTTCGAAGTAGGCCGGGTTATCGCGGGTAATGCCGGTGAGTATGGTGGGCTCGAAAAAGCTGCCTTCCCGCTGCGCGGGTTTGCCGCCCAGGTGCAGCTTCGCGCCGTTTTTCACCGCGTCGTTCACCTGCCTGGTCAGCGTGTCCAGCGCATCTTTTGAAGAGAGCGGCCCCAGCGTCGTGCGCTCATCCAGCGGATCGCCGATTTTCACCTGACGGAAGGCCTCGGTAAACTGGCTCAGGAACGAGTCGGCAATTTTTTCATGCAGGATAAAGCGCTTCGCCGCGGTGCACACCTGGCCTGCGTTGTTGAGCCGCGCCTGCACGCCGATCTTCACCGCCTTCTCCAGATCGGCGTCGTCCAGGACCACAAAGACATCGTTGCCGCCCAGTTCAAGCGTCGCTTTCTTGATGTGTTTAGCCGCCTGCGCCGCCACCACGCTACCGGCTTTTTCCGAGCCGGTCAGGGCCGCACCCTGTACGCGATCGTCGGCGATAATCTTCGCCACCTGATCCTGAGAAATAAAAAGGTTAGTCCACGCGCCCTCCGGCGCACCGGCTTCGCGTACCAGGTGGGCGAAGGTTTCCGCACAGTGCGGGACGATGCTGGCATGTTTGGCGATAACCGGGTTCCCCGCCGCCAGGTTCGGTGCCAGCACGCGCATAAGCTGATAATAAGGGAAGTTCCACGGTTCTACCGCCATCAGTACGCCGATGGGATGGTGTTCGACCCAGGCTTCACCCAGCTCGGACGGATACTTTACCGGCGCCAAAAACTGTTTGGCGTTGTCGGCGTAGTAGCGGGCAATTTGCGCGCACAGCTTCACTTCACCGCGGCTTTGCTCAATGAGTTTGCCCATTTCCTGGCTGGCGATTTTCGCCAGCTCGTCAACCCGGCCGTCGATCAGATCCGCCAGCTTGTACAGCACCGATAGCCGCTGCGCTATATCGCCTTTCGACCACGACGAATGATATAGCGCATCCGCCTTCTGCAGAGCCGCTTCCACGTCCGCGTCGCTGTGTGCCGGGTACGCTTTGATAAGCTGATTGTTTGCAGGATTCACCGTCTGATAAGCCATATCGCATGTCTCCTTGTTATCGCTGTTAACGCAGTCATAAATACCGCACAGGATATTAAGGGTAGTCGAGATAACTGAGGATGCGGCCAAACTCAGAGAGATACGGAATTTTCCCGAAATGGAACGGAGCGCGCTCTCGGCATAAATCGCCCATAAATAACAGCTCAATATCAATAAGTTAATGAGTAACAGCCCGGATATCCGCCTCCGACAAACCGGTAATTCTCAGCACCGTTTCCAGGGCCATACCTTCGGCGAGCATCGTTTGAGCAATACGCCGCGCTTCGGCGCGCTGCCCCTCCTCAACGCCCTCCAGTCGACCTTCCCGCTTCCCCTGCCTGCGCCCCACTTCACGTAACCTTTCGGCGATAGTCATGAGCTTCTCCTTATGCTGCGGAACACGCTGAGCCACTTCGCGGATAAATTTCCCCAACCGAAGCGCTTTGCCCGAGTGAATCAGGTAATTAAACAGCGTTTTTAGCTGCCTGTCATTAGCGTATCCGCTAAGCAAAATGGCCGTCAGATGTTCCACAATGCCCAGCAAATCGCGCTGACGAATATGTTTTTGCATCAGCTCCAGTAAGGCGACTCTTCGATGCTGGACAATTTCGTCATCAGGCACGACGGTAATATCCACCAGCGGAAACGGCATGGTATAAAGCTGCTTAGCCAGAGCAGGGTCGGCAAACTTGTCGAGCCAGGATAACGACCAGGGATAAGGCGTGGCGACGCCATGATAGAACAGTATCGGTACAACCAGCGGCAGCGTTTTATGTCCGTTATCCAGATGGCGCTGCATCGCAGCAATGGCGTAACGCATCATTCTGAAGGCCATATACGCATCCGGAGAGCTTTGATGCTCGATGACAACATAGATATAGCCTTCTCCCGCCGCGGTTTTCAGTGCCCAAAGAACATCGGAGTAGTATGCCCGCAGGTTCTCCTCAATAAAGCTCCCGGATTCAAGCGTCAGCGAATCCAGGTCGCAAAGCTGTCTGAGCGCCGGAGGAAGATGGATATCCAAAAAGTCGCGCGCGGTATCAGCTTGACGTAAAAACTGTTTGAAGACCGCATCGTGCGGCGTTGACGTAGTACCCTTTTCCATGGCTATCCGCCTGCGTAAAAAAATCCTGCCGCCACTCTACTGCGCCATTTTTCTCATCACACACACTGTTGCTGACCTTTACGAGCCGCGACGAAAGATATCTTCCTTCGGCTGCAAGCGAGACATTTTTGTTGAACGCGACTCGCGGTTCTCCCGCAGGATGAAGGCATGTTATAAACAGCTATCCCCCTCAGCTAAGGAGCCCACCGTGAGCCATACGCGCGATATTCAGCAAACCTTCTGGCGCGACGAACAGCTGCCCTGGCTGGAGCTGCGCAGCACCTGGCAAAGCCGTCAGGCCTATAAACGTCACCGCCATCCGCAGCTCTCCGTGGGGGCGATTATCGAGGGGGAAACGCGCTGTATCTGCAACGGGCAGGAGTATCTGCTGCGGCCGGGCGATCTGATTATTATCCCCGCCCAGGCGCCCCACAGCTGCAATCCGCGCGACGGCCAGCCGCGCAGCTACCATATGCTCTATCTCGAGCTAAGCTGGTGCTGGCGGCAGCTGGCAAACGATGCGCATCACGAGCGGCTGATAACCTCCCAGCCGGTGATTCGCGATACCGGGCTCTTTGCCCGGTATCTGCAGATCGTGGCGTTGATGACTCAGCAAAACACCGCCGCGCTACCCGCCAGCGTCGCCCGGTTCCTGCGCGACCTGCCGCTGCGCCCGCTCGCGCCTGTGGCGCTTAGTCAGACCAGCGCGCGTTTGTTCAGTCGTCTGGCAACCAATCTGCAGGCGCCGCCGACGCTGGATAGCCTCGCCGATGAGTTTGCGCTGCGCAAAGAGACGCTGATCCGCGCCTTCAAGCAGGATACCGGCCTGACGCCCGCCAGCTTTATCAATATCGCGCGGATTGAGTTCGCCAAAACGCGCCTGCGGGCCGGGGATAATATCGCCGATGTCGGCTACTAGGCCGGGTTTGCCGACCAGAGCCACTTTCATAAAACCTTTGTCAGCTATACCGCCGCCACGCCGCGCCAGTATGCGCAGTCCCGATCAATAACAGACAATAATTAGCGTTTACGCTGGCGTAAGGTGACCTCAGATTAATACTGAGGTTGCTATGGACATACTCGCTACGCTCTTTCCCTCCGCCTTCCCCGCGCTGGCGCTCTCCCATTTTGTCGCCCTGCTGAGCCCCGGGCCGGATTTTTTTCTGCTGGTGGGCTACGCCATCCGCTATCGCCTGCGCGGCAGCGTCGGCCTGTGTATCGGCATTGCCGCCGGAAACGGTCTGTATATTCTTCTGGCCATTATCGGCTGGGGGATCCTGCGCCAGGCGCCGCTGCTGTTTACGGTGATTGAGCTGCTGGGCGCGGCGTATTTACTGTGGATTGGCAGCCTGCTGCTCAGAAGCCGTCCGACCACGCTGGCGCTGCACGGCGCCTCGGCTTCGCGCCCGCCGCTGGTGAAACAGCTTTTTCTCGGGCTGGGTTCTTCGCTGCTCAATCCGAAAAACGCGCTGTTCTACCTCGCGCTGATGACCTCCCTGCTGGGCCCGAACGTCACGCTGGTGCAGCAGGCCGTCAGCGGAGCCTGGATGACCAGCGTGGTGTTGATATGGGATCTGTTGCTGGTCACGCTGATTGCGCTACCGTCGGTGCAGCGCCGCCTTTCCGCCGTCGTCTGGCGAGTCGAGCGCACGGCCGGCGGCGTATTGATGGCTTTTGGTTGTTGGATTGTGTGGCAGTTTATTTTTAATTAATATTACCAATCATCAAATAAGGACAAAGCCTCGCCGTTCCCCAGCAGGGAATAAACGAGGCTTCACTCTATCGCCATCTTACACAATAATTATTCCGGACTATTTGCCGTCAACATATCCATCGGTACAAATACCCACTGCTGTGCTTCCGAGCCGTTAAATTCGAAAAGAATAATCGGATTCCCCTGGTTCGTGCCGCGGTTGTAGCTGTCCATAACAAAGCTCGGGTTTTGTTTGCTTTTAATAAAGCGACGTGAGCTGACTAAATCCCACCGCTGCGTCGCTTTATTCCCGCGAACCTGGAGCTCAATCGCTGCGCCTGAGCCCATACGATCCCCGCAAATGCCCAGCAGCAGCTCCTCGCTGGCGGCCAGGACGATCTCGCCGGTCCTGTCATCAACCGACCACAGAATTTTATTTAACGGTGAGGACGTCGGTAAGATAACAGCCTTAGCCCCGGCTTGCTGATCGCTAATACCTAATACCATGTCTTTTTTTGCTGCATATTTAAATATACCAATCATGAAAAACTCCTTTTATAAAAGACCAGTAGCAAGAGAAATTGATTAACGTTTTCCCTGAAATAAACAATGCCTTATTTAACCTTGAATATAATGTGATTAAGATCACTTATTAATAACTAACTTAAGAAAAAACCCATGTGGGATATATATTATGAATGCATTTAAGTTTAATTATTTAAAAATAGAATTTAAGCTACGTAAATTAAATTAACCCTCATCGTCTCTCTCGTCGGAAAAAGAGGAATCCGAATGACCAGGGCGTCAAATGGCCAAGATTTTACGCATTAGCCGTCAGGCTATATGCTTAAGCTTATGGAAAAACTCGTTGAACTGAAACGCGCCAAGCTGCTGGCGCTCTCGCTGCTGCTGATTGCAGCCGCCATTTTTATCACTACCCTCGTGCTGCCGCCAACGCCATGGGTCGGTGCGCTAAAGGCTATTTCCGAAGCGGCAATGGTCGGCGCGCTGGCGGACTGGTTTGCGGTCGTGGCGCTGTTTCGCCGTATTCCGCTGCCGTTCGTTGCGCGGCATACGGCGATTATTCCGCGTAATAAGGACCGGATTGCCGATAATCTCGGCTATTTCGTGCAGGAAAAATTTCTCGATACGCCCTCTCTGGTCGCGCTGATCCGGCGCTATGAACCGGCGCTGATGCTCGGTAACTGGTTCAGCCAGCCGGAAAACGCGCGTCGGGTCGGCCAGCATCTGCTGCAGGTGATGAGCGGCTTTCTGGAGCTAACCGATGACGCGCGCATTCAGCGCCTGCTGCGTCGGGCGGTACATAAAGCGATTGATAAGATCGATTTAACCCAAACCAGCGCGATGATGCTGGAAGGGCTGACGCGCGATAACCGCCACCAGAAGCTGCTCGATTCGCTGATTAGCCAGCTGATCGCCCTGCTCCAACGCGACAGCTCGCGGGCGTTTATTGCCCGCGGCATCGTGCACTGGCTGGAGACCGAGCATCCGCTTAAAGCCAGGCTGCTGCCTACCGAATGGCTCGGCGAGCACAGCGCTGAAATGGTTACCGACGCGGTTAACACGCTGCTCGACGAAGTGAGTCAGGATCGCGCCCATCAGATCCGCCAGGCCTTCGATCGCGCGGCGCTGAAGCTGATCGACAACCTGAAGTCCGATCCGCTGATGGCGGAAAAAGCGGACAATATCAAAGCGTATCTGAAAAACGATGAGACCTTTAACCGCTATCTGGGCGAGGTATGGGCCGATCTGCGCGGCTGGGTTAAAAACGATGTTAATAGCGACGATTCACGCATTAAGCAGCGCATTGCCGAAGCCGGTCAGTGGTTTGGCGAAACGCTGCTCCACGATGAGGCGCTGCGCGAATCCCTGAACGAACATCTTGAGCAGGCGGCGCACCGGGTGGCCCCGGAGTTTGCCGCCTTCCTGACGCGCCATATCAGCGATACGGTCAAAAGCTGGGACTCCCGCGATATGTCGCGACAAATCGAGCTGAACATTGGTAAGGATCTGCAGTTTATCCGCATCAACGGCACGCTGGTTGGCGGCACTATCGGTCTGCTGCTGTGGCTGTTTTCACAAATTCCTTCGCTGCTGCATTTACATATTTAATTCAACTTTTTGTTTTTAATGTATTTCTTATATGAATACATATTAACCATTAAAAACACATGGATATTTATGTTGACCCTAAATTTATTGCAGTGTGAAGTGCTGAAATAGTGCGCGCATAAACGGCTATTTATGGCGTAGAGACTCAACAAGGAGCCCACCGATGTTGCAATGGATGACCCGTTTTTTCGCCCGCCATTCCGCCACGCTGTTCTTCCCGGCGGCGCTGATCCTGTATGACTTTGCCGCCTATCTGACCACCGATCTTATCCAGCCGGGGATTATTCACGTGGTGCGCGACTTTGACGCCGACGTGGCGCTGGCTCCCGCCTCGGTCAGCCTGTATATGGCCGGCGGCATGGCGCTACAGTGGCTGCTCGGGCCGCTCTCCGATCGTATCGGCCGCCGTCCGGTGCTGCTCACCGGCGCGCTGATCTTTACCCTGGCCTGCTTCGCGACCCTGTTCACCACCTCAATGGAACAGTTCCTCGCCGCGCGCTTTGTTCAGGGCACCAGCATCTGTTTTATCGCTACGGTTGGCTACGTCACCGTGCAGGAGGCGTTCGGCCAGACAAAAGCCATTAAGCTGATGGCGATTATTACCTCGATCGTGCTGATCGCGCCAATAATTGGCCCGCTCTCCGGCGCGGCGCTGATGCACTTCGTGCACTGGAAAGTGCTGTTCGGGATTATTGCCGTCATGGGGTTTATCGCCTGGCTGGGGCTACTGCTGAATATGCCGGAGACCGTCCGGCGCGGCGACGTCCCCTTCAGCGCCAGCGGCGTGCTGCGCGATTTCCGCGATGTTTTCCGCAACCGCGTTTTTCTGTTCGGCGCCGCCACGCTCTCGCTCAGCTATATTCCACTGATGAGCTGGGTTGCGGTCTCGCCGGTTATCCTGATTGACGACGGCGGGCTGACCACCGCCGAGTTCGCCTGGACCCAGGTGCCGGTCTTCAGCGCGGTGATTATTGCCAACCTGTCGGTGGCGCGCTGGGTAAAAGACCCGACGCGTCCGCGCTTTATCTGGCGCGCGGTGCCCATCCAGATGACCGGGCTGGCGATCCTGATCCTCGGCAACCTGCTGTGGCCGCACGTCTGGCTGTGGTCGGTGATCGGCACCTGCTTCTACGCCTTCGGCATCGGGCTGATCTTCCCGACACTGTTCCGCTTTACCCTGTTTTCAAACGATCTGCCAAAGGGCACCGTTTCCGCTTCGCTGAATATCGTGATCCTTAGCGTCAGCGCGCTCTCTATCGAAGCGGCGCGCTGGCTGTGGTTTAACGGCGGCAGGCTGCCTTTTCATCTGCTGGGGGTGGCGGCGGGGATTGCGGCCGCGTGCTGTCTGGCGGGTTTATTAAGCCGGATACGCCAGCAGCCGGAAGCCGCGCTGGCGCAGGAGTAGCGCACATTGGCTACTCCACGGTCCAGGCTTCACTAAAGCTCTCGTCGGCGAACAGCTCCGTCAGGCCGCTGATCTGTTTCAGGCGCAGCACCTCGTCCGCATCCATACCGAGCTCTTCGCCGATGCGCCGATCGTCCCAGCCCTGGCGATGTAAATCGCGGACGATGTCGGACATTGCCGCGATCTGATGTTTGCCCCTGGCGCGATTATGGCGAATGGTGGCGGCGATGCGCTCTTTCTGCCCTTCGCGTTCGGCATTGATGAGCGTCACCGGAAGATAACCATGCAGGCGCCGGTTCAGCTCCGGGCGACTCTTACCAATCAGGTGGCGATGAAAACCGTCCACGACCAGGTGCCGTCGCTGCTGGCGAGCCACCACTACCGGTTGGGTAAAACCATCCAGTTCGATAGAGCGTTCCAGCAGTTTTTTTTCCACCGTCGCCATCACGTTGGGGTTGTAGTCATTCGCCTCAACCGTTTTGGCCTCGACCCACAGCACGCAGTCCACCGGCTCGCGGCAGAAGGGACTGTGCTGGTGGATCAGGCTCTTCAGCTCGTTAATCGCTTTGATTTTCAGGTCAACATCATCAAACGACTCGAGATATTCAATCACTGTCTTAGCCACATCCGGCGACATCAAAGCGTCCTCCACTCTTTACGTTTGTTACTCACCAGCCGACAGTAGCGCTCATAGTGCTTTGGCTGCGTCGGGCTGAACGACAGCATCCGGCACCAGAAATCGTTTTTCAGCAGCGTCTTGCAGATGCGGCGCCATGAGGGAACATCGCGATAGCCGAGATCTTTTTCCTGCTCGTCGGGAATATCGACAGGGAAACCGCGGGACTGGTACCAGTGCAGATAAATAGCGATTTTATTACGGTAATGCTCGGCGGTTTTTGCCGGCATGCTGTCGAGCAGAAAGAGCGCATACTCGCGCCAGCTAAAATGCGCCGGTTTGCGGATTTTGGTCTTCAGCGCAAAGTAGTCGCCGCTGGCGTTGGCGTAAATCGCGCCGCTGTGCGCGCCGCATACCCGACGGCACATCCGCTCCCAGGTCTCCGGCTCAAGAATGTGATAGAGCCACAGCCCGCGCCGCTGCTCGGGGCCGAAGGGCTCGCAGACGCGCATATTTTTCAGCGGCACCCCGGCGCGATGCATCAGATCATAGAGCGGGTTGTAGGGGAGGCGCGACTTATGATTAAAGATCCAGATGTCGCGGGTCCGCCAGTCATAGAGGGGATAGCAGGTATAGCTGAACCCTTCCGGCGAGGCGGTGGTCCAGGGTTTATCTTCCTCAAAGCGCAGTTTGGTCGGCGAGGTAAGCGCCATATAGCGATGCAGCGACTCGTCGGTGCGGATGCCGATCAGCGAAGCGAGACTGCGCCCCGCGGCCAGCCAGTGGGAAAAGGCCGGTATAAACGCTTCAAAGGTCATTTCCGGCTGATAAAAAGGGAAAAAACCGGCATCGGTGATGGCGTCATCCGGCGGTTGCCTCACCCATTCTTCCCCGGCCCGCCAGGCGACCCATTCCGGCTCATGCTGCGATACGCCGCTCACCGTGGTCATCGGCAGCGCCACCCAGTAAAAGCGGCTTACCACGTCCTGATAGCGCTCTTTCATATTTTGTACGTGCTGGATGGTTAATAAATACTGCGCTTCCCAGTCCACGAACAATACCGCAAACTTTTTCCCTTTTTTACGCGCAACGGCTGCCGCCAGATGAAATAATACCGTCGAGTCTTTACCACCCGAAAAAGATAAACAGACCTGCTCGAAAGTATCAAATACCCAATCCAGGCGCATCAGAGCAGCGTCAAAAACATTCATATTCAGTTTTACGCGTTTCATCCTTCACCCCTGATAAATGAATCGCCGTCAGAATGTACTTATAGGAAAATTCCGTAAGCCAGATAACCTGAAATCAGGTTCATAGATTATTCATCCAGATACCGAACATGCTGAAAAAAGGCGAGCGCGACTAAATGTTATTCACACCATAAAAATCATATTATCTCATTTAAATTCATAAAGTTACGAGAATAACTCCTATTATCTTCGTTTTCTCGGGAGTCCTGTGATCTCAGTCACAATTCTCCGCCGAGCGAGGTCATCAATATCCTTTATTGCGGCCAAAAACATCACGCCATATCGCAACTGACTCTCCGCAATCGGATATAATCAGCAGCCCCGATCCACCGTAACAATATTGATTAAGGAACGCCATGAGCGATATCGATCTCAGCCCGCCGCAACGCGATCTGCTTCGCGAGAAGCTGTCTAAATACTGCGAAGAGAATTTTGAGCTGGAACTGGAGCAATTTGACGCGGAATTCTTTGTCGACTTTATTGCGAAAGAGCTGGGTCCAATGTTTTATAACGCCGGGATTGATGCGGCCATCGCCACCCACCTTGCGTGGGGCGATCGGATTCAGGAAGAGATGGATCTGAAAAAAGTCTACTAGCGGAAGATCAATAAATACCCACAGTAAACAGGGTTATAATGCGACCTCTTTCATCATCTCCCGTGTACGGGGAAGGAAAACCATGTCGCTTATCACCGATCTACCCGCCATTTTTGACCACTTCTCCGCAGCCCGCCAGCAGGGTTTCCTCACGGTCATGGAGCTTAAAGAGCAAAACATACCGCTGGTTGGCACCTACTGCACCTTTATGCCGCAGGAAATTCCGCTGGCCGCCGGCGCGGTGGTGGTGTCGCTGTGCTCCACCTCCGACGAGACGATTGAAGAGGCGGAAAAGGATCTGCCGCGCAACCTCTGTCCGCTGATAAAAAGCAGCTACGGTTTTGGCAAGACCGACAAATGCCCCTACTTCTACTTTTCCGACCTCGTGGTGGGCGAAACCACCTGCGACGGCAAAAAGAAAATGTATGAATACATGGCCGAATTCAAAGCCGTGCACGTGATGCAGCTGCCGAACAGCGCCAGCGATGATGCCTCGCGAGCGCTGTGGAAAGCGGAAATTTTGCGCCTGCAGAAGGTGGTGGAAGATCGCTTTGGTACGCCGATTACCGAAGCCGCCCTGCGCGAGGCGATTATCCTCAAGAACCGCGAACGGCGGGCGCTGGCGAACTTTTATCGCGTCGGGCAGCTCAACCCGCCCGCGCTCAGCGGCAGCGATATCTTAAAAGTGGTTTACGGCGCGACCTTCCGCTTCGATAAAGCGGCGCTGATCGATGAGCTCAACGACATGGCCGATCGGGTACGCCAGCAGTGGCAAGAGGGCAAACGGCTGGAGGCGCGGCCGCGTATTCTGATCACCGGCTGCCCGATCGGCGGCGCGGCGGAAAAAGTGGTGAAAGCCATTGAGGACAACGGCGGCTGGGTGGTCGGTTTTGAAAACTGCACCGGCGCGAAAGCCACCGAGCGCTGCGTGGAGGAGACGGGTGACGTTTACGACGCCCTGACCGATAAATATCTCGCCATCGGCTGCTCCTGTATTTCGCCGAACGACCAGCGCCTGTCCCTGCTCAGCCAGATGGTGGATGAATATCAGGCGGACGGCGTGGTGGATGTCATTTTGCAGGCCTGCCACACCTACGCGGTGGAATCGCTGGCGATAAAACGCCACGTGCGCCAGCAGCACGACATCCCCTATATCGCCATTGAGACCGACTATTCGACGGCGGATATCGGCCAGCTCAGCACCCGCGTGGCGGCCTTTATCGAGATGCTTTAGGAGCGCGCGTGACCATTACCGTAGGGATTGATTCCGGATCGACCGCCACCAAAGGCATCCTGCTTGAAGACGGCGTGATTCAGCGCCGCTTTCTCTGCCCGACGCCGTTTCGCCCCGCCGACGCCATCGTTGAAGCGTGGGAAACGCTCCGCGCAGGCCTGAGCGAGCGCCCCTTTTTAACCTTAACCGGCTACGGTCGCCAACTGGTGGATTTCGCCGATAAGCAGGTCACCGAGATCTCGTGCCACGGGCTCGGCGCGCGCCTGCTGGCCCCGCAGACCCGCACGGTCATCGACATCGGCGGCCAGGACAGCAAGGTTATCCAGCTGGACGAGGCGGGTAATCTCACCGATTTCCTGATGAATGATAAATGCGCGGCGGGCACCGGGCGCTTTCTGGAGGTGATCTCGCGTACGCTGGGGGCCAGCGTCGAGCAGCTCGACAGCATCACCGACGGTATTGAACCCCATGCGATTACCAGCATGTGCACGGTATTCGCCGAATCCGAGGTCATCAGCCTGCGTTCGGCCGGGGTGCCGCCGGAGGCGATCCTCGCCGGGGTGATCAACGCCATGGCCCGACGCAGCGCCAATTTTATCGGCCGTCTGTCGGCGCAGGGGCCGCTGCTGTTTACCGGCGGCGTCAGCCACTGCGCGGCCTTCGCGCGGAGGCTGGAGGGGCACGTGGGTATGGCGGTGCAGACGCATCCCGACGCGCAGTTTGCCGGGGCGATCGGCGCGGCGCTGATCGGCTTACGTCAGAGGAGCCGCCGGTGACGGAATATCTGTTTTTATTTCACTCAACGGTGGGGGTAGTGCGGATGCGCAAAGCCCTGCAGGCGGCGGGAGCGTCCTTCCGGGTGAAGGACATTCCGCGCCAGCTGCGCGGCGGCTGCGGGCTTTGCATTTATCTGAGCTGTGAGCCGGGCGAAGAACAGAAGTGGATTCTCCCCGGCCAAACGGAAGCCCTGTTTCGCGTCGCCGGGGATGATTATCAGCTGCTGGCTCAGTTTCCGCCGCAGGCGTAACCAGGGCGCGAATCATCGCCCGGCGGCGTACAGCGAGCACAATATCCGGGTTTGTTCCCTCAGCCCAGCAGCTGGCGAACGCAGGATTTAAACACCCGCACGCCATCCGCCAGCGCGGCGCGGTCGAAGTGCATCTCCGGATGATGCAGCCCCGGCAGCAGGTCGCAGCCCAGCCCCCAGAACCCGCCCTTCACCTGTGGACGCAGGCGCAGGTAGTGGAAAAAGTCCTCGCTGCCCGGCGTACTCTTCGCTTCCGTTAAGCCGGCTTCGCCAAACGTTTCCCGGATCGCCTGGCTGACGATAGCCGTAGCCTGTTCGTCGATAATCGCGGCGGGCATCTCCTTGACGATCTGGATATCGACGGTGGCGCCGTAAGCCGCCGCGCTGCTCTCTATCGCCCGCACCACCCGCTCTTTCAGCGTCGCCATGCCGTCATTTTCCGCGCTGCGCAGATCCCAGCACACGTGCGCTTTCGCCGGCACCGAGTTGGTAACCCCCGCATCGCACAGAAAGCGCGTCGCTTTAGCGCTCCAGGTCAGCGAAGGCGCCAGATGAATCCCGTTTACCGCCTGCACCGCGTGCGACGCGGCATCCAGCGCGTTAACGCCCAGGTGAGGCCGGGCGGCATGCGCGGCTTTGCCGTGGAAATCGACCATCACCGTCGCCGAGGCGGAGTAGTACATCGCCGGCACCGCCTTGCCCTTCGGACACTCCTCCAGCGGCCTGAGGTGGAAGCCGAACAGCATCTCCACGTCGTCCAGCACGCCCGCTTCCGTCAGCGCGATCGCCCCGGTGCCCAGCTCTTCGGCGGGCTGAAAGAGTATTTTCAGCTTCCCGCGCTTCACCAGCCCTTCGGCGAGGATCTCTTCCGCGGCGGTCAACACCACCGAAGAGTGCCCGTCATGACCACAGGTATGGAGAGCCTCTAAGCGGCCATCGATGATATGGCCCAGCGCATCCATATCCGCCCGCAGCGCCACGACCGGCCCCGGCTTACCGCTATCCAGCAGCGCAACAATGCCGGTGGTGCCGCCGACGTTGCGCTGAACCTGAAACCCCGCGGCTTCTAATGCATCGCCGATGTATGCCGACGTTTTGTGCTCCTCAAAGCCCAGTTCAGGGATTTGATGCAGATAGTTGAAATGCTCTAAAGTTCGCGACACGTCTTACTCCTTGCCTTCTATTATGCAATCACGCGCATGACCAGCATGGCGATGACGGCATTGATAATGCTCACCGCCATCAGCAGCGGCCAATATTTTTTCGGGACATCCGCCACGCCGAGCAGGCGCCCCATGTACTGAAGCTGCGAACCCATGAGGAAAATCGCCGGGATGAGAATCGTGATATCCGCCACGTTGAGGGTGCCTTTGCTCAACAGGCTCACCGCCACGCCGGTTCCCGCAGAGGCGGAAAGCCAGGAGGTCAGCAATACGGTAATGGCTTCACCCGGCAGGCCAAACAGGCCCATCAGCGGCGCGCAGACGTGGCCGATGATCTGCATCACGCCGAGCAAATTCAGCATTTCAGCGATCACGTAGGCCATTAATACATTCGGCATCAGATTGTTGATGGCGATATTAAATCCTTTACGCGCGCCGATAACGAAAATATCGAACGGGTTACTGCCGACTTTTGCCGAATTATTCATTTTCAAAATCCCTTTTATAAGCGGTATTCAGAACCAGACGCGTGATTGCCGCGCCGACAAATTTCAGCACAAACATTAAAAGCAGCGGAATAATGATAGGAATGGTTAACGAAGCGAAAAGCGCTGAGCCAATCGAGAAGTAGTTATTAATCAGACCGGCACCGGAATATTGCCAGGCGCCCATAATAACCAGATCCTTACGATTTATTTTGTCGCTATCATACAGCTCTTTGGTCAGCGCCGCGCCGGCATCGGTACTCTGTAAATCGGTAATCAGCGCCAGGCCGGTATAACCCGGGATCCCGAGCAGCGGGCGAAGCAGCGGGGTCAGCAGCTTATGCGCCGCGCGGATCGCGCCGTAGTGGGTAAATATCTCCAGCAGCCCCAGCGCCAGCATCACCGTCGGCACCAGCGACAGGGCAAACAGGAAGCCGGCCTTGGCGCTGATGCCGCCGCTGCCGATAAAGGTGTTGGTTTCCGGCGTTTTCATGGTGCCGAACGCGCCGCCGAGGGTGGTAAAGTCAAACGCCCCCAGCCAGGCCATGCCCTCAACCTTAAACAGCAACCCGGAGAAAACTAACAATACGACGATCAGTGAAATCCAGGCTCCGGGCCCGACTTTCCACTCATTTGTCGTTTCGTCGGAGGAACATTCCAACGTTTTATTTTCACTCATACCCTGTCCTCTCACATAATGAAATGTTAGTGCGATTGTTTGCAATTTGAAATTATGTCAATTTATTGTTATTCGAATTTATTATTTTCACTGATAAGCTTTTCCATATTCCCTTAATCAGCATCATCACCATTTCTTATTCTTCAACTCCCCGAGCCTTGCCGCCTTAATAGCGCGCCGGGAATAAGCGATGAGAATTTTCCTCCCTGTCAGTTTTTGTCCGAATTACGATTATCTATAACTTGCCGGGATGATAAATACCTGTGAAAGGGTGTTATTGTTGACTACAGGTCAACAAAGGAGCGAGAAACGATGTTGCATGAGAGGCCGATGAGCTATCTGTATGAAGTCGGGATTCAGGGAGGCATTCGCCGGGCCGCCGATATGCTGGGCATCAACCCGTCAGTCATCAGCCGCCAGATAGCGCAGCTGGAACGGGCGCTGGAGCTGCCGCTGCTGGAACGCCAGGGACGAAACGTGGTGCTGACCGAAGC
This sequence comes from Klebsiella sp. CN_Kp113, assembly GCF_040064585.1. NCBI lineage: Bacteria > Pseudomonadati > Pseudomonadota > Gammaproteobacteria > Enterobacterales > Enterobacteriaceae > Klebsiella > Klebsiella sp. CN_Kp113. The sequence goes on from NZ_JBEAID010000020.1 coordinate 125,871, forward strand.
CGGACGTCTGCTGGCGGAGGACTACTACGAAAGCCGTCAGCGCCGGGAAAAGCTGGAAAGTCACCTGAAGGATTTACGCCATATGCGCGGCGGGACTATCTCGGTGAGGATTGGCGGCGGGCTGGTCACCACCTTTATTGAATCGGTGATGAGCACCTTTTCTCAGTCCTGGCCTAACGTGTTCGTGGATATTATTGTCGGCAGCATGCAGGAGATGCTCAACGATATCGCCAGCGGCGAAGCGGATATGGCGGTCGCCTTCGGCCCCATCGGCAACCCGGAGCTTAAACGCCACAGCTTTCAGTGGGGCCCTATCTGCGCCGTGGTCTCGCCACAGCATCCCATCGCTGCCCTGCCCGCCGTCACCATCGATGAGCTTACGCAATATCGCCTGATCGCGCTCACCGACAGCTTTGGCCTGCAGCGCCATATGAACGCCATGTTTAAAACCGCCGGACGGCAGTTTCATCCGGCCTATCGCTGCAACCTCTTTTCCACCGCCATGAGCCTGAGCCAGGCGGGATTGGGGATCTCTTTTATGACCGCATACGCCGCCCGGGAAGCAATAGCCCACGGTATTCTGACCGCGGTCCCCATCGATCATCCCATCGCCAGCAGCGCCCAGTGCCACCTGCTACGCAACTCCGACCGCCGCTTTTCCCCGGCGGCGCATCATATGTGGCGGCTGCTGCACAACGCTTTTCGGGACGCGCAGCGGGCGCTGGCGGCCTGAGCTTATTCGGTCACTACGAATCGGGTTGGCGCAAAGCAGTTCAGCAGCCGATGCATAAGGAAGACCATGGTCAGCGTAACGATCAGCGCCACGGTGACGGAAGTGATGCGGTACAGATCGCTGAACACCAGGTCCTGGTCCGGATGCAGGTTCTGGCCGAACATGATGCCGATGGTGGTAATGCTGGCGAAGCCAACGCCGGCCCCCACCTTCTCCATCACGTGCAGGCGGGCGCTAAACGCCAGGCCGAGACCAATCAGCGGCATCATCAGCACCATATGATTGCTGAAGTCGTAGATAATCAGCTGCACCACCAGGATATAAAGGCAGGCCAGCACCACCCCCACCACGCGCCAGATCGAGCTAATCACCGCGCCGCGATAGTGCATCGGGAACAGAATTAAAATCCCCGCCATTAGCGCCGACAGCGAGTCGCTCAGATCGCAGACCTGAAAGATCACAAAGATCATTGTCGCCACGCTGCCGGAGAGCAGCGATTCGTGGCGAATACGGGCAGCATCTTTTTCAATGCGCGGCGGCGGCTTGCGCGGTTCAACGTCCGGGATGAAGTAGTTCAGCAGCGCGCTGAGCGCCACCGCCATCACGCAGGCCTCCATATTGGAGAACATCAGGGTGTGCCAGTTGCTGGTGGGATAGCTCATAAAGTTGAGCATCGTGCTTTGACACACCACGCCCATCGACCCCAGCAGAAACAGCGGCCCCTGGCTCATAAAGCGAAAGCGCATCACGTACAGGCCAAACACCACCAGCGTCATAATCACCGGCCACTGCGACAGATAGCCGACGATTAATACCATTTCGACGCAGTTCACCGCTGCGCTGAACACAAACTGCCGCGCCACGTGACGGTTAAATACCGGCACCAGCGACAGCAGCATCAGCGGATAAACCACGAAAAAGACGCCGTACTGTACGTCGTAGAAGGTCGAAATGCTCAGTGCGATAGTGCCGGCCACGGCGATGCGCAGCGTCTGGCGAAAATCGTTCGCCGTGTAGACGATGTTGCCGTGCGGGGTGAAGACCCGCGCCAGGGTATTAATAGACATAGTGCAGGAAGCTCACCAGATGGATCTGCGCGCCGGCGAAGGTACGGGCGAACGGGCCATCGCTGTTATAGAGCTGTACCGTCGCGCGGGCGCCAGTGGGCAGCGGCTTATCCAGCGGCTCGTCCAGGGCGACGTGAATGCGCATGCGCTGCGCGTCGCGCACCCAGCGGGTGGACTGCTCCGGCTGCGACAGCTGGCCATTGACCTCTTCCTGTCCGGCCAGAATACCGGCATCGCTGCTAGTGACGTGCGCCGGGAAGACTTTCCCCGGCAGCGCATCAAACACCACCGCGGCATCGGTGTTGACGCCGGTGTGGCGCAGACTCTTCTCGCGGAAATCGGCGACGATATCGGTCTGATTGCTCACCAGCGCCAGCAGCGGCGTGGCGGCGGTGGCGTACAGACCGGGGTTAAGCTGCAGGTTGCTCACCATCCCGTCAGTTTCCGCGCGGACCTTCGTCCAGCCGAGGTTAAGCTGCGCCTCTTCCAGCGCGTTGCGGTACTTCTGCAGCGTGACGTTGCGCCCATCGTCGCGCTCGCCGCGCTGGATCAGCAGATTCTGGATACTGGCGTTGAGCGCGCTGACCGACTGCTCGCTGGTCTGCCAGGTGGTACGCACTTTATCCAGATCCGACTGGGAAACGTTCTGCATGGTGCTCAGGCGCTGGTAGCGATCGAAGGTCACCTTATCGTTGCGCGCGGTGTACTGGGCGGTGCGCAGGTTGGCGCGGGCAGAGGCGATCTGCGCGTCCAGCTGCTGGTTGCTGAGTTTCGCCTGTTCAAGGGCGATCTGCGCCGCTTCCACTTTATTGATAAACGGCGTCGGGTCCAGTTCATAGAGCAGGTCGCCCTTCTTCACCTGGCTGTTGTTGTGCACATAAACATGGGAGACATAGCCGGAGACGCGCGACGAGACCGGCGTGACCACGCGCATCACGGTGGAGTCCGGCGTGAGCGGGATCCAGATATCGGCAACGATAAACCAGGCGAATATGGCCAGGAAGGCGGCAATACTCACCCTTACCCAGCGGGCAAATTTCTGTTCAGGGGTCATCATAGTGTTTTAGATCTTGTTATCTTCTTCGCGGATAGTCCGCAGATTGCAGGCGATTTGATTTAACGTAGCGCTAAAGGCGGCGAGCTGCGCTTCAGGGATAGTTTCGGTGACGCGCTGTTGATAGGTCTCAATCACGCGGTTCAGCTTCTCCAGAATAGCGCGGCCTTCCGCCGTCAGCGTCAGCAGGCGTATGCGTTTGTCATAAGGCGATGTAGAACGCAGCAGATAGCCCTGCTTTTCCAGCTGCGTGAGGGTGCGCATCAGCGGCGGCAGTTCAATGCCCTGCACCTCCGCCAGCTCGCTGACCGAGACGTTATCACCCAGCTGGTGCAGCTGCATTAGCACCGTCCAGCTTGACTGGGTCAGGCCGGTGTCGGTAATGGCAGAATCAATAATCGCGCGCCACTGGCGCACCACCATCGCCATGCGCATGCCCATCGGGCGGCGGGCAAACAGGTCGTCTTCGGTCATCTTTTTTCCTCACTTAACGGTGAGGAAAATAATACTTATCACGATAAGTATCAAGAAACGACGAGTGGATAAGCATGAATTGATAAATTCTATGAATGTATCATCCCCGGTCGCGCTTGCGCTTACCGGGGCTACAGCTCTGCGCGGTCTGGTCGCCCGGACCAGGCGCGTCAAGCGCCGCCTCCGGGAAAATCCCCGGTCGCGCTCACGCTTACCGGGGCTACAGTTCTGCACGGTCTGGTAGCCCGGACAGGCGCGTCAAGCGCCGCCTCCGGGGAAATCCCCGGTCGCGCTCACGCTTACCGGGGCTACGGCTCTGCGCGGTCTGGTAGCCCGGACAGGCGCGTCAAGCGCCGCCTCCGGGAAAATGCCGGGTAACAAATCGCACTTTTTAATTGATCTGATCCCGACGCAGCCCGACATCTTTTAGCTGTTCGTCGCTCATACGCTGCAATGTTCTGCGCGTTTGTTCGCGAAGCCACCATTTTTTGATCACCCGCGCCAGAAATACGAAGCCGATAAACGGCTGTCTTGCCCGATTCTCGTGAAATTCCATCCTCTACCTCCTCACCTTGCCAGAGGCTTTATCTTCACGGATCCGGGGCTAAACAATACAGATTCACAAAATACTTTTCTTTAACATACAGATTCGCTAAAACGTACAGCAGACCTCATTTTTACCGCCAATCTGTACTGGTTTATTGATCTGTATGGCGACGATCAAGGATACAGCATGACCCGCTATCAACATCTGGCCAGCCTGCTGGCAGAACGCATCGAACAGGGGCTGTATCGCCCCGGCGAAAAGCTGCCGTCGGTGCGCAGCCTGAGCCAAGAACACGGCGTTAGCATCAGCACCGTTCAGCAGGCCTACCAGATGCTGGAACAGCAGCAGCTGATCGTGCCGCAGCCGCGATCCGGCTATTTCGTGGCTCCGCGTAAAGCCCAGCCGCCGGTACCGCCGATGTCGCGTCCGGTCCAGCGCCCCGTCGAGATCACCCAGTGGGATCAGGTGCTGACCATGCTCGACGCCCGCCACGATAAATCGATTATCCCCTTCGGCGGCGGCTCGCCGGACGTCACTCAGCCGAGCCTGAAGCCTATCTGGCGCGAGCTGAGCCGGGCAATCCAGCACAACCTTAGCGAAGTGCTGAACTACGACGAGCTGGCCGGACGTCGCGAGCTGCGCGAACAGATCGCCCGCCTGATGCTCGACGGCGGATCGGTGGTCACCGCCAACGATCTGGTGCTCACCAGCGGCTGCCACAGCGCGCTGTCGCTGGCGCTGCTGTCGGTGTGTCAGCCCGGCGATATCGTCGCCGTTGAATCCCCTTGCTACTACGGCACCATGCAGATGCTGCGCGGATTAGGGCTAAAAACCATCGAGATCCCCACCGATCCGGAAACCGGGATCAGCATCGAGGCGTTAGAGCTGGCGCTCGATCAATGGCCGATCAAAGGGGTGATCCTGGTCCCCAACTGCAATAATCCGCTGGGGTTTATCATGCCGGATGCCCGCAAGCGGGCGGCGCTGTGCCTCGCCCAGCGCCACGATATCGTTATCTTTGAGGATGATATCTACGGCGAGCTGGCAACCGAATACCCGCGCCCGCGCACCATCCATTCCTGGGATATCGACGGCCGGGTGATGCTCTGCAGTTCGTTTACTAAAACCATCGCTCCCGGCCTGCGCATCGGCTGGATTGCCCCCGGCCGTTATTACGATCGTCTGCTGCAGATGAAGTATGCCGCCAGCGGCACCAACGTTCCCTCCACCCAGCTGGCGGCCTGTAATTTTATTCGCGAAGGCCACTATCACCGCCACGTGCGGCGGATGCGGCAGATCTACCAGCGTAATATGGAGATTTACACCTGCTGGCTGCGGGAGTTTTTCCCCTGCGGGATCTGCGTTACCCGCCCGAAAGGCGGCTTTATGCTGTGGGTCGAGCTGCCGGAGCAGGTGGACATGGTCTGCGTCGCGAAGCAGCTGTGCCGGCTAAAGATCCAGGTCGCGCCGGGATCGCTGTTTTCAGCATCCGGGAAATATCGCAACTGCTTAAGGATCAACTGCGCCCTGCCGCCGACAGATAAACATAAAGAGGTGATGGTGCAGCTGGGAATGGCGGTGAAGGTGGCGATGGAGTGGGCGCCGGGGTGAGTCTGCGCTGGCCGGTGCTACCGGTTCCCCGCCGTCTGCGGGCCGGTAGCCCGGACAGGTGCGCAAGCACCGCCTCCGGGTTCCCCTCTGTGAGAGTCCAAATACTCTGGCATTATCATCAATACCCCCACGGCATATTGCGCTAAATTACCAGCACGTAAATTTTCGCAGAGTAATCTGCTATATAAACGATTAATAGCAGTAAATAATGAAACACTGACAACCAGTAATAAGATATTGAATAGTCAAACGACTTAATAACCAGCATATAAAAACATCAAATTAAAATATACAACCGCCTGATTCACCAGCAAATATATACCATTTATTTTTGAAAAAACTGACCTGATTGCCTTCCTGTGATAATCCCGATAAATTCACTCATCCCCCTGCGGGAAACTCTAAATATAAAAAACACAACAATATAACCGGGATGAATGTCATGAAAATAACCAAAGATCGGGTGGTTTACGCCATGTCGCGGGATAACACTCCTGTCGCTACCGTCAGCAGCGGAAGTGAAGTGCTGTTCGAAACCTGCGACTGCTTCTCCGACCAAATCACCTCCGCCGATGCCGTGTTCAACGAGCTGGACTGGCAGCGTATTAACCCGGCGACCGGGCCGGTCTACGTCGAGGGTGCCGAGCCTGGTGATGCGCTCAAGGTGACCATCAAGCGCATTACCCTGAGCAGCCAGCAGGCGGTGATGGTCACCGCGCCGCAGCTGGGGGTGATTGGCGACGAGCTTGATGCCCCGAAGGTCACCATCGTGCCCATTGAAAACGACCATGCCGTGCTGCCCGGCAACGTGCGCGTCCCGCTCAACCCGATGGTCGGCGTGATCGGCGTCGCGCCTGCCGGGGAAGCCATCTCCTGCGGCACGCCGGATAGCCACGGCGGCAATATGGACTGCAAAATGATCACCGCCGGCAGCACCCTGTGGCTGCCGGTCAACGTTCCCGGGGCGCTGTTCGGGCTGGGCGATTTACACGCCGCGATGGGCGATGGCGAAGTCTCGGTCTGCGGTCTGGAAATCCCTGGCGAAGTGCTGGTCGAACTGACGGTGGTTAAAAACCGCCGCCTGCCGCTGCCGATGCTCGAAAACAGCGAGACCCTGTTTACCCTCGCCTCGGCGCTGACCCTCGATGATGCCGCCGCCCTGGCCACCCGCAATATGGCGCACTTTATCGCCGACAATACCTCCCTGACGCTGGCTGAAGCGATCAGTATTCTGAGCATCGCCGGCGACCTGCAAATCTGTCAGGTAGTCGATCCGCTGAAAACCTGTCGTTATGCCTTACCGAAATCAGTGGCTGAACAGCTCTCCCTGAGCATCGAAGGGGAGCAGGCATGAGCGTTGAACAATTTGGCTATAAGCAGGAGCTGCATCGGGCGCTGACCTTCCGCGATCTGCTGGTCTACGGCATGATTTTTATGGTGCCCATCGCGCCGTTTGGCGTCTTTGGCTACGTCTGGGACGGCGCGCAGGGTATGGTGGCGCTGGCCTATCTCATCGGCATGGTGGCGATGTTCTTTACCGCCATGAGCTACTGGTCGATGTCGCGCGCGTTCCCTGTTTCCGGTTCGGTATACGCCTATGCCCAACGCGGGATTCATCCCATTGTCGGCTTTTTTGCCGGCTGGCTGATCCTGCTGGACTATATTCTGGTGCCGTCGCTGCTCTATATCGTCAGCGCGGCGGCGCTGGCGCCCATGCTGCCGGGCGTGCCGGGCTGGCTGTGGATTGTCGGCTTTATCGCGATTAACAGCCTGATTAACCTGCGCGGCATTACCTTTACCGCACGCGCCAATAACACGATTCTGATCGCGGAGATCGTGGTGCTGTCAGTGTTCGTCGTGCTGGGGCTGATTGCGCTCTACTCCGGCGCCGGGGCGGGCCATCTGACCCTCGACCCGCTCTACAACGCCGATAAGTTCAGCCTGCCGCTGGTGATGGGCGCGGTCTCCATCGCCGTGCTCTCGTTCCTCGGCTTCGACGGGATCTCCACGCTGTCGGAGGAAACGAAAGGCGGCGTAGATACCGTGGGTAAGGCGTCGCTGGGCGCGCTGATGCTGGTCGGTTCGCTGTTTATCCTGCAGACGTGGATTGCCGCCGATTTGGCGCAGGGCATGACGTTCAGCAGCCTCGATACCGCCTTCTACGATACCGCGAATCTGGCGGGCGGCAGCTGGCTGAAGTACGTCACCATGTGGTCGACGGTGATCTCCTGGGGGATTGCTAACGCCCTGGTGGCGCAGGCCGCCGTGTCGCGTATTCTGTTTGCGATGGCGCGCGACAAGCAGCTGCCGCAGCTGCTGGCGAAAGTGCACCCGCGGCTGAAAACGCCTTACGTCAGCACCCTGTTTGTGGCGCTGATTTCGTTGGCTTCCGGCCTCTGGTTCTACGGCGATATCGATAACCTCAGCCGTCTGGTGAACTTCGGGGCGCTGATGGGCTTCCTGGTGCTGCACATTGCCGTGATAAACCATTACATCATTCGCCAGAAATCGCGCAATCTGGTGGTACACCTGCTGTTCCCGGTGGTGGGGCTGTGCATTATCGGCTTTGTTATTTATGAAATGGACGCGCAGGCGAAGGTGCTGGGGCTGAGCTGGCTGGCGGTTGGCGTGGTCTATTACCTGCTGATGCGCCTGGTGCTCAAGCGCAATGTGGAACTGAAGCTGGAAGGCTAACGCGATTTATCTCCCCGGCTTGCGCTACGCTTAGCCGGGCTACAGGTTCCCCATCGTCTGCGGGCCCGTAGCCCGGACAAGGCGCGTCAAGCGCCGCCTCCGGGGTAATCATGAGGCAGGCTATTTCTTGTTAAGATCGCGAATCATCGCTTCTCTTAAGATCGCATTCAGTCGCGTTTGATAACCTTTCCCGGGACGTTTAAGCCACTCCATAATATCGGCATCAATACGGACAGAAGCCTGAGTTTTTAGCGGTCGGTAAAATTTACCGCGTACGGCATCTGACCACTGTGCGTCGTCTGTGGCGGGAATATCGCTATAATCGATTTCATCATCCGTTTTGTTGGCCAGCGCTTTAAGCTCATCGTCTCGCTTAGCCGTAAGCGTATCCGGATTGTCACGTTTATGTTTAACCATGTTCATAACGATTTCTCTCTTTGCTGTCCGCCTTCCGGGCGCTGATAATACGAATGACCTCTGTTCCACTTTCAAAACGGACCGAATGCGCAACCATGATAACAATGATCCCATGAACGAGGCCGATAGTTTGCCAGCGATATTCACCATTCTCATAACGATCCTGTCGGGAAAAGATGCCGGGGATCGTCAAAGACGAGCACCGCTTCTTCAAACCGGATTCCATGTTTTCTTAGATTACTTATTGCCTTGTTCGCATCCCATTCAAACTCCATTGGCATCATATTCATCCTGATTGTATATACAAAAAAGCATAGACAATTATCCAGGGATAATACTCTCAACGTTGGAAAAAACTTCACATTTTTAAAGCAGGAATTGTAAAAGATGTTCCCGGCTCGCGCTGCGCTTAGCCGGGCTACAGGTTCCCAGCCGTCTGCGGGCCGGTAGCCCGGACAAGGCGCGTCAAGCGCCGCCTCCGGGGAAACAACGCGCAATGCAGCCTCAGCTTTTCCCCGGCTCGCGCTGCGCTTAGCCGGGCTACGGGTTCCCGGCCGCCTGTTCGTCCTCGCCAAAAAACACCATACCTTTATAGGGCTTCGCCCGGCACGCCGCCAGGCGCTGGGCGAGATTGCCAACGTGCAGCTCCAGCTTGTGGCCGTCCGGGTCGAGGAAATAGCGCGACGCGCCTTCGCTTTTATTGGTTTTCCATACCGGGACGCCAGCCGCATTCAGCCGTCCGGCAAAAAGTGCGAAATCCGCCTCCGCAATGCTGAACGCGTAGTGGGTGTAGTCGCTCTCCTCCGGCGAAATGACGCGCCGCTGCGGGTCCAGCGACAGGCACAGCCAGAGGTCGCCGCAGGAGAAATACGCGCCGTTATCCCAGCGGGCGCGTAGCGTCATCCCCGGCAGCTGCTGATAAAACGCCACGCTCGGCGCCAGCTGGCTGACCGCCAGGGTCAGATGATTTAATCCGCTTAACATGGCTTTTCCTCTAATGACGTTACGATTTGCTGGCGCAGCCACCGGTGCGCCGGACCGCGGTGCCAGCGCTCGTGCCACAGCATCAGCATCTCAAACCCGGCGACCGCCAGCGGCGGTTCGACCACCGTCAGCCCCTCTGCTCCGCGCACCAGCCGCTCCGGCAGCACCGCCACCAGCTCGCTGTTGCGCAGCGTCTCCAGCATAAACAGGAAATGTGGCACGGAAAGGACAACCCGCCGCGCCAGCCCGAGATTCGCCAGCGCGCTATCGGTCGCGGCGCTGAATCCTCCGCCGTCCGGCGAGACAATCACCTGCTCCAGCTGGCAGAACTGCGCCAGGCTTAATGGCGACCGCAGCGCCGGGTGCCCCGCTCTACCCGCCAGCACGTAGCGTTCGCGGAACAGCAAACGCTGATGCAGCCCGGGCGGCGCGCCGTCTCGCGTGTGAAAAAACAGATCCACTTCGTCGCGATCCGCCTGCTGTACCAGCCGCGCGGGCTGTAGCTCAAACAGCGCCAGGCGGCTGGCCGGAGAGGCGATGCGCAGGGTATTGAGCACCGGCAGCAAAATCGCCGACGCCATATAGTCCGTCGCCGCCACCCGCCAGGTCTGCGCCGCCGTGGCCGGGTCGAAAGGCTGAACCGGCGCTACCGCCAGCTCCAGCGCCAGCAGCGCATCGCGCAGCGGCCCGCGCAGTTCATCGGCGCGGGCGGTGGGCTGCATTCCGCGCGGCCCCGGCAGCAGCAGCGGGTCGGCGAAAATCTCGCGCAGTCGCGCCAGCTGCACGCTGACCGACGGCTGCGACAGGTTGAGGCGCTGCGCCGCGCGGGTGACGTTATTTTCGCTGAGCAGAACGTTCAGCGTGCGCAGCAAATTGAGATCCAGCCCCTGCAGATTAACCATCACTATACCTGTCATTGAAGCAATTCATTTCTACTATAGCGTCGCCGACTCTACTCTGCTGCTCTCCATTGCTCTGAGGTGATTTCAATGAAAATACTACTGGTTTACGCCCATCCTGAACCGCATTCGCTTAACGGCGCGCTGAAAGATTTTACCGTCCAGCATCTGCAAAACGCCGGCCACGACGTGCAGGTGTCCGATCTCTACGCCATGCGCTGGAAGGCAGGATTTGATGCCGATGACAGCAGCGCCCCGCCGGTCGGTGAAAGCTGGCGGGCAACGCGGGATTCGCAGTACGCCTTCGCTAACGGCACGCAAAGCGCGGATATCGTGGGCGAACAGGAGAAGCTGCTGTGGGCCGATACGGTGATTTTTCAGTTCCCGCTGTGGTGGTTTTCGCTGCCCGCCATCATGAAGGGCTGGATTGATCGGGTCTACGCTTACGGCTTTGCCTACGGCGTCGGCGAGCACAGCGAAACCCACTGGGGCGATCGCTACGGCGAAGGCACGTTCGCGGGGAAACGGGCGATGCTGGTCGTTACCGCCGGCGGATGGGCGGAGCACTACGCGCCGCGCGGAATTAACGGGTCTATCGACGACATCCTGTTCCCCATTCAGCACGGGATGCTGTTCTATCCCGGCTTTGAGGTGCTGCCGCCGGTGGTGTTCTACCGCACCGACAAACTCGATGAACAGCGCTTCGCCACGCTGCGCGAGGCGCTGGCCCGGCGGCTGGATACCCTCTCCGAAACGCCGCCCATTCCCTTCCGTCGGCAGAATCACGGCGACTATCTGATCCCCTCTCTGAACCTGCGTCCGGAGCTGGCGCCGGGCGAAAACGGCCTCGCTATCCACGTGAAGCCTGTGTGAATCTCGGTGGGTGATATTCGCGGCGCGGCGAATATCGCCACAATTCATAAGGTGAACTGTGAGCCTCCACGCAATAACGTCATCCCGCCCCGCTGCGCCCCTTCGCATATTGATAGCGATCAAGAATAATCATACCGTCTGGTCGGTATGATTCGGGCCATGAATATGGAAGCCCAACATCGTAAAAAAGATCCCGTCCGCCTGCATAAGCAACTGCTGGAATCCGCCGCCACCATCGCCGGCCGGGACGGCATCGCCTCGCTGTCGCTGAACGCCGTCGCGCGCGAAGCGGGCGTCAGCAAAGGCGGTTTACTGCACCATTTCCCCAACAAGCAGGCGCTGATTTTCGCCCTCTTTGCCCGCCTGCTGGCGATTATGGAAGAGGCGATTGCAGAGCTTATGGCCGCGGATAACGTCTCTTATGGCCGCTTTACCCGCGCCTATCTGCGCTATCTGTCGGCGCCGGAACTCACGGATACCCAGGAGAGCCGCCAGCTGATGGTGCTGTCGCTGGCCATGCCGGATGAACCGGTGCTGCGAAAATGCTGGCGCGACTGGATGCTGGACCATCTGGCGAAAGGCGATGAACTGGACAATAGCCATACCGGCACGCTGGTGCGCTATGCGGCGGACGGCATCTGGCTATCGGAATTAACCGAGGGGCGCACCATGAGCCCCGGGCACCGGCAGTCGCTGGTCAGCGATCTGACGAAGATGACGCTTCCTGCGTGAAGCATATATACACTAAATAATTCGCGTTGCAGGAAGGCGGCAAGGGAGCGAATCCCTGGGAGCATAGATAACTATGTGACCAAGGTGAGCGAACGCAGCCAACGCACCAGCAACGTGAAGTATGACGTGATAGATTGAGGCCACGATGCGCTATAACATCCATGGCCGTCTTATTTATGATGCAATGGACGGCACGCTAACGTTACCGGGAAGCGATGAGGCGGACAGCCAGCTGTCCATCACCGCCAACGCGCTGCTGTGGTTCTTCCTGCGCCACACCGAGGTGGTCAGCCGCGATGAGGTGCTTAAAAAAGTCTGGGATGACAACGGGTTAACCTCATCCAACAGCAATCTCAATCAGTACCTGAGCATGCTGCGCAAAACCTTTCGCCACTACGATATCGACAACATTATCGTCACCGTGTCGCGCGGACTGCTGCAGCTCAATCCGGATCTCACCATCGAGAGGCTCGACGCCAGCCCGGAGCCGGAGCAGCCGCCCGCGGCAGAAGCCGAGCCAGACCCGGCCGCAGTCCCGGAAGAACAAAAGACCGTTTCCAGCCGCCACGCGCGCGGTACCTGCTGGTATCTCGCCGGCGGCTGCCTGCTCACTATCGCCCTGCTGCTGGTGGTCTGCAGTTTTCTCGGCGGCAGCACATCGCACCCCATCACCCTGACGCAAATGCGCCACAGCCAGTGCGAGCTGCTGGCCAGCGATGAGATGCTGCGCTCCGTTGCCGGAACCGCCTACGGCAAGAATTTTGATGCCGTGCGCCAGCGCCTGAAGCTGGAATGCAAGCCCGGCGAACGCTTCGTCTTCTTCTATGGCGACCGGCTGGAAACCAACGGCCTGGGCCGGGTATTCCTCGCCCACTGCGCGATGCATGAAGATAACCCGTTCAGCTACTGCGATAACTATTTTTACTATTCATGGAAACCGCAATGAGACTCGCCCCGCGCCCCTTTTTCGCCCTCTCCAGCCTGGTATTTATTGCCGCCGCCGGGTTCTGCGCCTGGAAGCTGCTGCCGGTCGAAAACGGCGGGGTGATGAGCTGCTCGACCAAAGCGATTATGCGCTTTGAGAATATGGAGAAGGAGAACGTTAACGGCAATATCCATTTCAATTTTGCCGCCAACGGCAAAGGGTCGATGGTCGTCGAGGGCTACACCGATTCCGCCGCCGGCTGGCTTTATCTCCAGCGCTACGTCAAATTTAGCTACACCAGCAAACGCATCTCCACCACCGAGCGCCACTATCGCATCAGCAAGTGGGAATCCAGCGCCTCGTCCATCGATGAGTCGCCTGACGTGATCTTCGACTATTTTATGCGCGAGATGTCCGACAGCCACGATGGCCTGTTCCTCAACGCGCAGAAGCTCAATGAGAAAGCCATTCTTCTCAGTTCTATCAACTCCCCGCTCTACGTCTGCACGCTGAAGTCCGGCAGCAAGCTTGACTAAGCTCACACCCGCTTTTCCTTCCTCACTTTCCCGTTAGTAAAACCGCACGTTTTGCATTTAGCCTGCCGAAGAAAACGCGATCCCCCCCACACTTCATACATCGTCAAATTACCCCCGATCTGCAATAAATTAGCAACTTATTAACATCAATCCGCCTCCGGTTAAATGGTGAAAAAAGCGCCACAATCGTCACTCAATTCGCCCCGCCATCGCAGCACAAATGCATAAATCAGCGCCTTAATTAACCTAAATCACAGAGCAAAAGACTAAAAATACCACTCTAGCAGATTTAAATTTCACTTCACTCGCCATTCCCTATAGTGAATCCCGAACGCCGCATCCGCGTCCTGACGCCGTTACGCGGTCGGTTTTCCGAATCACAAAACTGTTCTGGAGGAGAAACCATGGGTGATGCATTAGGGCTTATCGAAACCAAAGGTCTGGTGGCCTGCATTGAAGCCGCGGATGCGATGTGTAAAGCCGCCAACGTCGAGCTGATTAGCTATGAAAACATCGGCTCGGGGCTGGTGACCGTGATGGTGAAGGGCGACGTCGGCGCAGTGAAAGCGGCGGTGGATTCCGGCGTCGAATCCGCGCAGCGCATCGGTGAAGTGGTGACCTCGCTGGTTATCGCTCGTCCGCATAACGACATCAACAAAATCGTCATTAAACACAAGGCCTGATGGCCAGGAGAACGCAAATGGGTGATGCATTAGGTCTGATTGAAACCAAAGGGCTGGTGGCCTGTATCGAAGCGGCGGATGCGATGTGTAAAGCCGCCAACGTGGAACTGATTGGCTATGAAAACGTCGGCTCCGGCCTCGTCACCGCGATGGTGAAAGGCG